>JADYYD010000401.1 GCA_020853845.1 Candidatus Melainabacteria bacterium | reverse complement strand
CAACGATGTTGAGAGTTTCAAAACGTTCCTCAACACGGCGCCTGCCGCTCCGCGGTAAGGGCTGTGTGAGGTGCACGACGTAGTGCACCTGTCGATGAGGGCGTAAATATCCCCGTTTCGGCCATGGTCCACCCTGCAGGTATAGTGCCAAAGCGCTTGCCTGCAGCGGTGGGCCCGGTCGGAAAGGAAGTGACTTTTGTGAGTATCGAACTTCTTGTGATTGCTTCTCTGGCTGGTGCTTGCGGTGTCTGGGTACTCTATTGCCTCTATCAAGAACGCAAAAAGAAACAGGAAGAGACGAGATGGGAAGTGCAGAGAGCGGCGCTGGGCATCAAGCCCGGCACAGCTTCTCGCGATAGCATGTATCCGGTCAGGGACGATGATGAATTCACGCGCAAGTACAATCGCGCTCGTTCTGTATCGCGCCGGCGATGCCCGCGGGGAGTCTGCACCACGCCTGGTGGCAGTTGTCCAACCGAATGCGTGGAAGAACCGCAGGTGATTCGTCATAGCGACGGGCGCCGCACGCATAAGTACGATAACCTCGAAGTCTGCTTTGGTCCTGACGGCAAGGTTCAGGCACTGAAAGTGGACGATCGCAATTGGTCGTGAATTCACACGACCGGGCGCGGCTTTTCGCCTCGCCTCTCGACCCCTCTTACGCATAGGAATTTTTCCATGCGCACACACATCAAAACCTTTATTGCCGTGCTTGGTCTTTCGATTGCGGCATATTACCTTTCGATCGTCGTGGAAGCCAATTCCGGACCAGCTTTGCCGGCGAACGCAACTAAGTTCGAGCGGCATGCCGCCGAGCTTGATGCTATTGTGGACAGTCATTGGGACCGACCTGGCGCCATTGCCACACAAGACGATCTGGACGCATACCAGAACTTGATTGATGAGCTCAATAAGTTCGACTATGCGCCCATTTTCGAACAGCGTGCCCGCGTAGAGAAGCTCGAGGCTCCGGCTCGTGCTCGATATGAGGCGCGCATTGCCCGCTCTGCCGCGTTTTATCGCTCAATGAGCGTGCGTTTTGGGCATGAGAAAGCGGCATTGTTTACGAATCTGGTGCACGGTCCGAGCGTTTTTGCTGTCCAAGCTCGGCTGCGCGACATCAACAGGCATCAGAGCCAGATTTCCTCGATGTTGCACCAGCGCTCCAACGTGCGTTATCACCTGGCGATGGCTCATGCTTTGCGTGGAGAGAACGCGGCTGCAATTGAGCAGCTCAAGCTTGTGCTCAGGGAAACACCTGAGTACGGGCAGATCAATGCCTCGTACATCATCGGCGCGCGCGTGCATGCCGAAAAAGATGATGAGTTTATTGCTCTTTTAAATGCTGCCGGCGGCAGTTCTCAGCGCTTTTTGACTGATTATGTCAATGACGGTGAGCCGAATCTCCTCTATCCGTTTTGGGGAACGAGGCGCCGCGAACCGCTTTGAGTGATGCAACAGGAAGATTGAATTTCCGGTAAGCCGGCACAGTCACTCAGCAAACACAAGTCAGGAACACAAGAAGGAGGGCTGCTGCGATATCCACTACCGACAGCTCAGGCGTCGGCATTGGAAAACGCAGCTCCCACCTTCTTGTCTTTGTGGTGTTGCTATGACATGGCCTAATAGATGCCGTGGCGCGAAATTGTGATAACTATAAAAGATAATAGAGTCGCGTAGAAGACAAAGAAGCAGAGGCTCGGGCAGAAAGAGATTGCTCTCTTTCTGCCTCCGCTCTGCCTCCTTGCCGCCGCCCTTCGAGTAGGACGACCCGGTCTAGAACGTTTCTTTCAAAACGTCCTCAAGCCGAGTTTTACTGCTGTTCGCCGGAGCCCGCCGGACCCGGCTGCGGATTGTCCGCAATCGGCGCGACTTCTCCTTCGACCGTGTTGGTCGCCGGAGTTGCCGCAGGCGTTCCGTCAGCAGCCGCACCGTCGATGATTCCCGCCGGCTTCGGGGGGAACTTCTTCTTCGGAAGCGGGATGACGTAGACGCTGCGATTGTTCGGGTGGTCGACCAAGCCGGACCCGTCCCACACGCCGGTGGCGAGCAGACGAGCTTCCTTGGCCTTGTACCCGTCGATCCAGTTGTCCTGCCACGCATCGCTCGCCGCCAACTTGCCCGTCCAGCCAACGGTCTGCTTCCGGTACTTGCTGGCCCGTGCGGCCGCGCGCGACTGGAAGTGCTTGTTGATGTCGAACATGTTGACGAAAACGTACTGCGCTAACGCCTTGTTGCCGATGACGATCACGCCGTTCTCGTCGTTGCCGTAGCTCGCCTTGGCGCCGAGGTTGTCGGAACCGAAGATGACCACGGGCTTCTCGCCGAACGGGTCGATGACGATGATCTTGCCGTGCGTGATGGCGTGCGCTTCCGGCAGCTTCAGCAACTCCGTGATGAAGTTGGCGAACTGCTCCTCACGCCCGGTAGCGAGCGTGAAGACCGGCGGCCGTCCTTTGCGACGCTTGGCTTTGACGCCGCGCAGCGCATCGAACGAGCTCACCGTCATGAACGCGTAGAGGTCCGGGCGATTGTCCCAGATCTCCGCCATCCAGTGGATCACCGAAGGCGATCCCGGGTAGAACACCTCACCGCAGAGGACGTCTTTGGCGCCTTCCATCAGCTCCTTCACACGGATGAGCCAGGGCGAGAGCGGGACGTCGAGCCCCTTGCCCTTCACCTTGTCGTCCATGCTGGGCTGGAAGTAGGTCTCGATGATCGTGCCGTCGGGCAGCACGACCGGATCGTAACCCTTCGCATTGCGGCGGCGGAATTCGAGCGACTGCTCGGACCCGTCAGCCTTCATGCGCTTCCAGTAGTCGAGGAAGTTGGCCGCCACCTGCGCGTTGCGAATGCGCGTCACCATGTTGGACTGGCAGCCCAGACCGGTGTTGGTCCAGTTGGTGCTGCCCGTGGTGACATCGGTGGGGTTCTCGTCCTTGTCGACCTTCACCTGGCTCTTGTTGTGCGCGATGCCCCAGGGTCCGATCATGCGGTCCTGGATGTCGGCACCCGCTTCGTGCAGGGCCTTGCGCGCCGGAGCGTTGGTGAAGTCATCCTGGCCGGTGTTGCCGAGGATGAGCGAGAAGTACTTGAGGTGCTTGAGGAGGAAGTCCACAAGCTGGTTGGCGCTGAGCTCGTAGAGCGCAGCGTACACCTTGCCGCCGTCTTCCACGCACTCCTTGATGGGAGCCATGAGCATCTCGGGCGCGTTGGCCATGAGGTGCTTGCGGATGACATTGTTGGGGTTGTCGTAGTCTTCCAGCGCGTCGATGATCTTCTGGAAGTCCGGCGTGCCGTCCGGCAGGGTGCCGATGTAGCGCGCCAGCCACTGCGTCGAGAGAATGCCGCGGGTGAAGCCGCAGTCGAACGTCTCGTCGACCTTGGTGGTCAGCGTGACGGCTTCGGTGGTGGCGACGAGACCCTTCATGGGCTTCAGGTTGCCGGGCTCACCGCCCATCGCCTGAATCTCGTAGGTGTACGTCTCACCCTTCTTGCCGGAGAAGTCCAGGTGCCACTTGCGCTGAATCGGCCACACCGTCGAAGGCTGGCTCTTCCAGTCGCTGTTGTCGTCCTGCCCTTCGAACGGCAGCTTGGTTTCGATGACCGAACGCTTGCCGTCTTTGGCGATGCGAGTGATCGCAAAGCCGAGGCAGCCTTCGATTTTGACTCCGGCCGGCCAGTCGACGGCGAGGAGGACCACCGTGTCGTTGTTGTGAGCAGCGGCGGTCAGTTGGATGTTTTTCTTTGCCATAATCGTGTTTCCCTCTGCCACCTTGCCGGTGGCGGTTCCAGATGAACAGGTCAAGGCAAGGGAGGCGACAACGCTGTTGTTGCCGCCTCACACTCGTCGGATTTCAGGGGTTGTCGCGGTTTGCCGCCCAGGCACACCCACGTTCTCTAAAGCACTGGTCTAGAGGCCCTCTTTCGACTCAGGTCACTCCAGGAAGGTCAGCGCCAGCATTGCTGCCACGCCGACCGACATCAGAGCGATGTGAATGAAAGAGCCCTTCAAATTGGTGCTCT
>JADYYD010000400.1 GCA_020853845.1 Candidatus Melainabacteria bacterium | reverse complement strand
CGATGATGACGAGTAATTGCAAGAGAGTCTAAGCGCTCTTCGACAAATTGATCTTCTCGTGCTCGGTGCCTTCTTCTTTGTACTCTTCACCGGTGACGGCTGCTTTGATGAAGCCGAACATCTGCACCAGTGAGTACGAAGGAGCATCCCAATATTCAGCGTATTCGGGAGTTACTTTCATCACTGCGATCATCGGATCGTCCGGACCTTTCGGAAACCATGCTTTCAAAAGTGGATTCCATAATTCGTTTACTTTTGCTTGATCGCGATATGTTCTTGCCGATCCCGAAAGCGAGACGTAGCGCTGCGATTTGACGTCCATGTAGACGAGATTGACTTGTTCTTCCTGGCTGACTTCAGCAACCTTCGCGGTGTTTAGTTCAGTCAAAAACCACAGCCCATCATTGATGTCCACTTCATGGGTTGCCATCGGCCTGCTGCGCAGTTGCCCATTCTCGCTCACCGTAGTAAGCATCGCGACTTTTATGTCTTTGATCAATTCTTGCAGTTTTGCTTTCGAATCTTCATCGTAATAATTTTGAGCCTTCATCACTTTTCCCCTCGCGCCCAGAAAGTGCGCAGCAGCAATCACCGTCGTTCAGACTGGTGTCTTAAACGATGGTTCCAACTACCGCGGGGGAGCCAAGGAGAATTAGCGGAAAGTTACACTGTCTTCGGTCGCTGGAGTACTCTGTGTCGTGCTGCTTCCCGGTGGATTATATACAGGCGCTGTCGAAGGCTGCGATTGCACAGGCGTTCCCGGCAACGATGTGCTCGGCGATGAAGCGCTCGGCGACGACGTAGACGACGAAGCGTCGAAATTCGCTGGAGGCGTTTTATTCATCATCTGGAAGCCGAAGAAAGCAAGCACTATTACAACTACAAGAACCGCAATCATCGTGTAGCCACCACCTGCATTAGACGGCGTGTCACGATTCTGCGGCGTGTAGTTGGCGTTAGGATCTTGCACAGGAAATCCTGACGCCGATGAAGCGGTGATTCCCGATTGATAGGTATTGAATTTCTTCATCCATTCCGGTTGTTCGGCATTTGCAGCCGGTTGACCGGGGCGGGCTGCCGGTGAGGGCGCTATTGGCGGCGCGGCACCATGCTCTCCTGAAGTCCCGGCTGTCCTGCCCATACCCGGCGTGGGGATGGCATTGAGCTGGTCGGAAAAGCTTCCGGAAGCTTGCGGCTCAGGTGCTTTCGCTCCGGGCGTCGGAATGGCATCAAGCTGGTTTTTCGTGACGGACGCGGGCGGTTTCGCCCCGCCACTGCCGGGAGTCGGAATCGCATTTAGTTGATCGCTCAAATTTGGCTCGGCTTTGGCCGGCGCAGGCGCTGGCTGGCTTTTGGCTCCACCAGGGGTGGGTATTGCATCAAGCTGAGATTTGAGATCCTTTTCTTCAGAGGTCATATGCTATTAACTCAAGATCGGGGTGATTATTAACTATATGAAAGTATTCTATATGCTTTCTTGTACCCGATTTTTCAGCCAGTACACGTGCCATGAAACCCTCGCCAGCGTGGCGTTTTGGGCGAGCCGGGCATTTAAACAAGCGCTTTCACGCGTGTCTTTTTGCCTGTAAGGGTGTCCGTTCGACATTTTTCGCAGGCGAAATGCCACAAATGCCGATAAAATCGAAGTTTGCAAAAATTCGCCTTCGGAAAGTAGTTCATGACAAGCACAACTCAACTTATCAATCGCCAGTTCCGCCTGAAATCGAGACCGAGTGGTCGGGTCACCAAAGACAATTTCGATTTTGTCGAGCAAAACATTCCGGAATTGGAAAAAGACCAGATTCTAGTCCGAACGATTTATCTTTCGCTTGATCCGACCAATCGTATTTGGATGAGCGATATGGAGCAATACCTGCCGCCGGTGCAATTAGGCGAGGTTATGCGTGGACTGGGAATAGGCAAGGTTGTGCGCTCGAAGAATTCCAAATTTAAGGAAGGCGCTTATGTCAGCGGGGTACTTGGGTGGCAGGAATACGTCGTTTCCGATGGGCGCGGAGCCTGGCCGCTCACTGTCTTGCCCAAGCTGCCGGGATTGTCACTCGAAATCATGGCAGGTGCAGCGGGAATGACGGGACTAACCGCATTTTTCGGATTTTTCGAAATCGGCAAGCCGAAAGAAGGTGAGACTATGGTCGTGTCTGCGGCAGCCGGTGCCGTAGGCAGCATCGTAGGACAGTTGGGAAAAATCAGCGGCATGCGAGTGGTTGGTATTGCTGGTGGTGAAGAGAAATGCGCTTGGCTCAAGAACGAATTGAAGTTCGATGCGGCGATAGATTACAAAAATCCGGACTGGAAAAAGCATCTCGAGGAAGCGACACCTGACGGCGTCGACATCAATTTTGAGAATGTCGGCGGCGAAATTATGGAAGCTGTCTACAAGCGAATGAACTTGCACAGCCGCTTCGTTCTGTGTGGATTGATATCCGGCTACAACGATACGGATGACAAAAAGTCTCGCTTGAGCATCGCCCCTGCTTTGATGAAACGCATTAAGATTGAAGGTTTCATCATCACCGACTATGTGCAACGCTTTCAGGAAGCGGCAACGAAGCTGGTGATGTGGATGGCGGCCGGCAAAATCAAACACAAAGAAACGATTATTGATGGATTGGAAAATGCCCCCGAATCTCTCAACCTGCTCTTCGACGGCGGCAATACCGGAAAATTGTTGATTAAGGTGTCCGAACCATAGAGGCGCTGACGCGTTTTTCCAGTCAGGGGGTGCGCAACTCTCGGGAAAGCATTAATATAGTGTCAGTGTTCTTGTTGAAGCGTCTTCCGGGAGAGGGATCATGGGTAAAGAGCAAAAGCAGAAGAAAGAAGTAAAAAAGAAGCCGGCTAAAACTCAAAAAGAGAAAAAGGCGGCTAAACAAGAGAAGAAGCGTTCCACCTAATTCTCTGCCAGGTATCTTTGAAGAATTCGCAGCCGTAAGTGTGCTTTTATGTCGCTTGCGGCTTTTAGTTTCTGAATTTATCCGCAGGCAGGTTGTGATGACAAGAGTTCTGGTGCTGCCTGCGCAAGTGTTTTCAATATTTGAATTGCATTAAAATAACAAGGCTGGCTTTCCGGCCAGACGCTGGTTTTTTGGTATCTCAATGCCCGGCTCAGCAATAATGTGGATTCGCGATGGTGTTCTGGTCAACAGAATGCACCTCAATCCTGTTGCTTTTGCTTTCGCTTATTGGCTCTTCACGCCGCCAGAAAAACGCGCGCGCATGACAATTGAGCGCTTGATCAATTTTGGTTTTACCAAATCAGGCTTCTCTTGTGCGGACAAAATGTTTCTCTTCAATCAAGAGAACGACGATGCACTCGCAAACGTTGATGGTGCTGCGGCTTTCTATAACGAGATTGCCACCAAAGCCGCCGAGTCTTGCAATTATTTTGATGGCGCAATTGAGTTGGTTTCAGACCTGCATAAAGCCGGGGCCTACAGCTACATCACATCTGCTGTCGAGCAGGAAGTTTTGGATAAGTGGGCGCGCAGCGAACAGGGAAAATTAGTCAGCCCGAACTTGATGGAGATTCTGGGCAGGCGTCCGAATTTTTTCAAAGGGACCGATCATTTCGAGTATGTTGCCGACACTGTGAAACCGGATTGTATTTATTATGTTGCCGACGCTGTTTCCGAACTCTTAACCGTTCTTGCAAATAAAGAGCGCTTTCAAATTGTTTCCATCGGATTTTCATATTGCATCGATCGCCCGCAGGTGATGGAAGCGGTCGGACTGGTGAAAAAAACTCTGGCAGAGTTTCCGCAAGAAGAAATTCCATATCCGGATGATGTGACTGTCGACGAGAGCCGTTTGCGAGTTCCGGAAGAATATCAATTGGCTGAGGCGCTTAGTAGCGCCGGAGCGGATCATGTTGTCGGCGGAGATTCTCATGAAATATTCGCCAATTTGCGCCGGTACTTCGTGGAACGCGGTGTTCTGAGCTAGGCGTACGGCGAGCCAGGCGGTTTAATCTTCGTGACCAATTTATGCCCTGCACCCTGCTCTAGAGTGCAGGCAACTGTGTCGATGGCGAAAAACTGAGGGAAGCAGAATGAGAACGTTTGAATTTTCTTGTCCGAATGTCGATGCGATGGAGCACGACCCTGCAGCAAATGCTCTGGGAGTGGAGGCTCTGCAACTGCTGGATAGAAACGCAGCACGGCAAATCGATACACGCGACGGTTGGGCGCCTGGTTCTGTACTCAATGCAGCCGGACAAAAAGTGTATGCCAGTTGGGCGGTTGAAATTCTCGATGCTCAACAATACACAGTGAAAGCAGGTGACAGTCTTTATCAAGTAGCGCGCAGATCGTTGGGCGTGACCGGAAATCCTGATGCGACCAAGTCTGAAATCAAACGCGAGATGCAGCGCATTACAGAATTGAACCGCAGCGCTTTTCCGGAGCTGAAACACGGGAAGGTCCATGAAGGCGCAACCCTTCGTCTCTGAATTTTTCTTCGCTGACACACGAAAGGTGCATTCGTCTCCCCGGGTGAATGCACCTTTTATATTTAGTCGATGTAT
>JADYYD010000399.1 GCA_020853845.1 Candidatus Melainabacteria bacterium | reverse complement strand
TTACCTTTGACTTGATCGCAGCAAGGTCGGGACCGAGCTTTTCTTGAGGAATTGTCAGATACGGCGAGCCATCAACTTTATGGCAGTTAATGCAGCCTCTTGTTTGAAAGAGCGCAGCACCTTTGGCGGCAGTTGATGCGTGCGCGATCAGCGGCGCATTTTCGTGGCAACGTGCACAAGAGGCTTGAACCGCATCACCCTTTAAAAGAGGTGTATGGAAGTGCTTGTCCCCTTCATGCGCCTCCGCCTGGTTGAGAGCTCTCCCCTGCCCGTCATGGCAACTGGTGCAACCGGCCTTCTCGATGGGGTGCGCCTTGAAGAGCTTCTCGTAATTGGAGTGAGTACGGAACACAAGCTTTTCGGCTGCTGAAAATTCCGGGCGATCGATGCCCTGGTGGCAGGTCATGCAGCGATCGACTCTTTCGTACTCACCAAGACCGCTTACGACAACCTGCTGAATTGCCGCCGGGCGGCTCTCTAATTTTGCCAGGCGTTCTTTCAGATTGGCCAGATGCCCGGTTTCCTTATCCAGTCCGCGCTTTAGAGATTCCAGTGTCGACTGGCTGAGGGCCACGTTTTTTTCCACTTCTTTCAAGCGAAGAGTCAACTCGCCTGACCTTTTCTCATTCTCGTCTAATTTTGCCTGAATCGAGAGTACTTCTTTTTCGGTGGGCGAGCCAGGCCCACCCTTTTCACCATGCTCGAGAGCCAGATCGCGCTGGTAATATGCGGCGTCGAGATCGGCCTTGATGAAGCGATGCTCGGCATTGAGATCACTGATTTGACTGGTCAGACGTTCCTTTTCTTCCAGGGTCTGCCTGAATGACGCGCTGGACAGGAGGTTCTCGATCCTGGCTATGGCGGAGCGATATCTGGCGACGCTGGTCGGCTCCGCATCCTCTGGAGCACCGGCCAGTTTTTTTTGTTTCTCATCGAATGCTTGTTGCGCTTCGACAATTTCTTTCTTGAGCCTGGCCACCTCCAGTTCTTTGAATTCGTTCTGAAACCGGATCCACGGCTGCCTGCCGATAGCCTCCTCGTATAGCTCCCATGCGAAAACAGCAACAGTGAGGGCGCCTAAAATCAGGAAAATTTTTCCGAAGTCTTGTTTTTCTGGATCCTTAAATCCACCTTTAATCACGGTTGCCACTCCCTTACACGTTGAACCAGGGCAGGACTAGAAAATATTTCACATGCAGGACAAGACGGGCGAAAATTTTCAACGGCACAAGCATCATCGACTGAAAGAGAAATGCCGTGATTACGAATCGCGTCAGACCCATTGCCTGAAGGGTAGGGCTTTGATCGTACCGGCGCCTGTATAGTATCAATGGCGGTACCACGTACCAGGCGGCCAGAAAGACGGATCCAAAGACGGCCTCCGCCAGATAATTCTTGATTCCAAATAGGCTGCCGAGGTTGACGTTGTTCTGTGCCACCACTTTGTGAATGTCCCAGTGCTCCCACGGCCAGAAAAGATTCCATCCTGGCCCGCGGAAGAAGACCCCTATGACAATCGGAATGATCCAGAGCCCGAGAAAACCAAACATGAAAGTGGAAATAGCGAAAGCGCGCCGCTTGATCGTGTAATAGCCATTGCCTTTGGGGTTGACGTCCAGATACGGTATAGCCATCAATCCCACGACACAAAGGCCGGGGATAACCACACCGGCAATCCACGGATCGAAATAGACAAGCAATTCCTGCAGTCCAAGGAAATACCAGGGGGCCTTGGCGGGGTTGGGAGTGATGGCGGGATTGGCCGGTTCTTCAAGGGGTGCGTCAATTGTGATCGACCAGACGCACAGTACGATGATGGCGGCTAGCGCTACCAGTGACTCGATACGCAACAGCCCGGGCCAGGCAAAGACCTTCGCCGGCAATTGGCCTTTATCGTCGGCGTTTTGTTTATGGGCGGATGAAGCCGTCATTATTCTGGTCTCCCCTCGGAATCCTTGCAATCTTGTTTTTGTTCCTGGGCAGGTTCTTCGCCCTCTTTCTTGGGTTCGGCTGTGGGCTTGACTACGGCGGGCTCTGGCGTGGCTGACCCTTCCACCGTCTCTTTTGCTATTGGCGTAGCCGGCGGCTCCAGAGCCTTATTCGGCCCTGATATGCCTCCATCTTTTCTTATTCGGTAAAAGTGCACCATTACGAACCAGATAGTGAATATGGGCAGGACAATGCAGTGCAAGACATAAAACCTGAGCAGCGTGCCCTGTGCCACGATGGTTCCGCCCAGAAGCAGGGAGCGCGCATCGTAACGCGGCGAGATGAAGGGCACAAACTCCGAGAACGGACCCTCGTGCCCTAAAAATGGTGTCGCCCGTGCCATGTTGGTTCCTACGGTAACTGCCCACATGGAAAGTTGATCCCATGGAAGCAAATAACCAGTGAAGCTGAGCAGCAACGTCAGGGTCAAAAGACAGACGCCAATTACCCAGTTGAATTCCCTGGGCTTCTTGTATGAACCGGTAAGAAACACTCTCAACATATGCACGAGCACGAGCAGAACCATAGCGTGCGCGCTCCACCTGTGCATATTGCGCATGAACATACCGAAGGGAATGTCGAACTTGAGGTATTTCATGTCCGCATACGCGTATTCGGTTACCGGGCGGTAATAGAACATGAGAATAACACCGGTAATGCAGGCTACCGCAAACATGAGGAAAGTCAGCCCGCCGGCCCCCCACGTGTATCGCAGCCTGATTCCATGCGTCCATACTTTGATCGGACGCGTGTGCAGGAGAAATCCCGCCGTCATTTGCAGAACGCGATTGCGCTGAGTGTCATCGAATCCGTGCCGGAATATCGACCGCCAGATCTGGCTGGAAGCGATGCGATCAGCTAGCTCTGTCTTTTCCTCTTTTTCTTTCTCAAGTAACGGCATCATCAATCACACTACTATGTAGCTCCCCGGCAAATCCCATCCACCTTTTTCCTGAATGAACTTCTTGCTTTTGTCGACAACGATCTGCCCGTCGGCTCCGATATCGATTCTCAGCCTTTCCAGAGCGCGAGGCGCCGGGCCCTCGTAATTGACCCCGGTTTTGTAAAATCCGCTGCCGTGGCAAGGGCATTTGAATTTGTCTTCGTTGGCAAGCCAGACCGGAGTGCATCCGAGATGCGTGCAGATTGCCGAGACCGCATACATCTTTGCCGGTTCGCGAATAATCCACACGCGCTGGTCGCGCACCCACCTGGTATCGACTGTTCCGATAGCATATTCATGAGGAAAGCCAGCCTTGAATACCAGGGCCGGCTCAAAGAGCACTTTTGGAAACATGAACCTTACCAGCCCGCCTACCACTCCCGCGGAGGCACCCAGTACCGATAGCCAGCCAAGTCCTGTGACAATTTCACGCCGCCCCCATAGATGCGGGGAAGATTTTTTTGCGCAACCGCCGGAGCAATCTCCGTCACCGCACTTAGAAGAATTGTTTGGTTCCACCTGCTCAGGCACTTCTCTTCTTCTCACCCCCTGCCTCTGGATACACTATTGATATTGTTTCTTTCGGACATACCGAGACGCACAACTTGCAACTGACACAATGGTTCTTATGCGCGTTGACCGCCAGCGCGGTCGCATAGCCTTCGTCAGGGCTGGCCACTATTTCAAGACATTCGAAAGGACAGATGTCGACGCAATACTGGCAGCCGCTGCAGATGGTCTGCTCAACCTCCGCCCATGGGCGCTCCTTCGGCTTGAGAAACTGATAACGCTTTCCTGTCGGATCTGCTATGCAAGATACAGGGCAAACAATTCCGCAGGCTCCGCAGTCAATGCACCGGCTTGGTTCTATCACGTGCAACTCTTTCGGGCTTCCGTCAATGCATGAAACAGGACAGACCCTTCTGCACGCTCCGCAACCTACACACTCTACATGTATGAAATGAGTCATGCCACTACTTGCAATACCAGCCGCCGTTACGAAGACACGCAAAAAAACGGGTTCACTTACCCGCTCTTTCCCCCAGATTTAAATTCTGACGTCAGAATACATCTTGCAGTCGTGTCCAGATATGGTTTCCCAAAAGAACCCATCCGCAGGACGAGAGCACATTTTTTTCACCATGCGGAGGATCGATCTAACTCTAAATGTTTTGTCTTAACTTAAGGCAGGAGGAATAATTCATGCCGAAACTGGAATTTGACGTTGATGATCCAATGGAGATGATCGGCGTAGCCATTGAAGGTGACTTCGACGAGATGGCCGCCGGTCTGGTCGATGAATTCATCATGATGGGCTTCGATGAGGAATCACTGTGGTTGCTCTTTCAGAATCCATTTTACAGATCGACGCATGCAATTTTTCAAGCAAAAGGTGAAGCCTATGTACGTGCTCTGATCGATCGCAGCCTCAAGTCCTGGGCGTAACCGATTGACCAGAACGCGCATTATGCCGAACCTGATCGAAAGCAACATAACGCTTGAGCCTTAAGCTTGAGTTTAAAGTAGATGAGATTCTCTCACTTTGGCGCGTCTAAATACGTTCGCAAAAAAGAGCAGTGGATTCCACGCCGGCATGCGATATGTCTTATAGCAGGTCGGCGGTTGCCTCATTATGTTTTTTCGCAGCATTTCTCTTTCTTTCCATGCGAAAAACGGAACAAGGGCCGAAAGAATCTTTTCCTTCAGATTCAGCTCTCCAAACTCTTTTTGGTACTCCGTTTTTAAATATTTAGCCAGCTCTCTGGTTTTGGCATTTTCAGCAAACATCTCGATTGCCGTAAAGAGAACGCGTATCAATTTGCATCGCTCAGCCAGCCGGTTTTGCATACTGTTGAGTCTCGAATCGGAGTGGCCCTTCATAGTTCTGTATCCTCTCAAGGAGGTATCCGCAAGCCTCAGCAACGAAGGTCCCTGCCTCTGATAGTCTTGGATAAAAGCATCTTTCAAGTAATCATTTGTTTCTTCTCTAGTAAAGTTCGGATGGCGGAACCAGATTTTGTCCTGTCCGTGCCAGTCCTCGTAGGGAACTCCAGCAAGTATTCTTTTGGCGGCATCGTATTCTTTGTAGAGAGCGGTTCCGGGTAAAGGTCCCAGTTCCATGAATTGCACGAAATCCGTTTCCATCTCAATGATAAAGTCGATATCCTCCTGTATGTTTTCCTTCGTATGATGATCTAGAAAGAGAATGGCCGAACCAAGGACTTGTATTCCGTACTCTCTCAATTCGTGTATCAGAAATTTCAAGTCGATGCCTTTTGTTTTTGCGTAACTCGATTGTTTCGACTCCACTCCTATCCATACGAAATCAATGCCTAACTTGGCCATGAACTCGACACCGCAGGCGGCGATAGTCTCAGCAGAGGAAAAAACGCCCAGGTAAAAATACTTTCCGTCTTTCTCCATCAACTCGAGCAGTTCTTGCGCGCGAGCAGGGTTTTTGAGGAAGTTCTCATCCATGACAAAAAACTCGTCACATCCCAACTTCCGTTCGATTTCACACAACGTGTCATAAAGTTCCTGACCGGTGTTCAAATAGCCGACGTACTTCTTTTGGAAGTGATGGGATGTCGCGCAAAAAGAGCAGGCATTGACGCAGCCCAGGCCTGGAACAATCACTCCGGCTGTTGCCGGTTGCGGCACTCCCATGACGGTTCTATTCAGAGTTGAGTAAATCGCCGGGTGCCGTACCGGCTTGTCGACGTTCTCTCCCAAAAGCCTGCGGAACCAACTGATTCCCTCGCCGACACTGAAGTAATCGCAATCGATGAGTTTTTCGATGCCCGGTATGCTGGTACAGTGACCGCCAATAATGATCTTTGTACCGGGCGAGAGCTCACGAATAATCTCGACCATCTTCTTTACTTTGCAGAAATTGGCAACTATTGAAGAAATGCCTATATAGTCATAGCCCTTTTTCACTTCCCGCACAAAGCGCTCAAGAGTCGGGAAGTCAAGCACGACTGTCGGTATGTCCAAGTTCTCAGCGATTAGATACAAGCCGAAACTGGGGTGATTGATACGCAGAGAAAACAATCCCTGCTCACGTGTGACCTGGTTGTGAAAAAGCTCCATTACATTGAGCCGGCGCCCATACTGATCGTCGACGCCAAACGGTCCGAACACTGATGTTAGAAGCAATTTCATTTCGCTTGAAACTCCGTTATCCCCTTGAATGAAAGGAGTTCAAGTTAGCCTTCCTAAGCCAATCTTGAATCGAGCCCTGGAATGAGCACCTGGAAGAAGCCATAAGAACATTCGAGATTTAGGAGCGATTTGTTGAACGCATAGTAATTCTGGACATTTTCATCCAAAAGGTTGATGCCGATTGCGCCCACGCTCAATAACATGAGATGTTCGCGTTTGGAAATGGAACTTTTAACCAGGATTTCATCGATGCAGAGTGGAAAATCAGAGGAAGGCAAGCCGCCACCCACCTTTGGCACATCATTTGATGTCGCGCCGTACATTGTCTTGTGGGAGCTCACCCGCGCCTGCGCGCTCAATTGCAAACATTGCCGTGCCAGCGCCATAAGGCAGCGCGATTCGGCAGAACTCTCGTTCGAAGAATGCAAACGCGTCATGGATCAGCTTAAAGATTTCGGCAAGCCTATTATTGTCTTTACCGGCGGTGATCCTGTCTGGCGGCCGGATCTCTTCAAGCTTGTTTATGAGGCTAATCAAAGAGGTTTTATAACTGCTATTACACCGAGCGCGACACCACGGACGACACGAAGTGTTATTCGTGAGCTTAAGGAGAGCGGCATTGCCAGGCTGGCAGTCAGCCTGGATGGACCAGATAAAGAGTCGCACGACAGCTTTCGCAGAGTGAACGGATCTTTTCAATGGACCTCAGATATCATCAATTGGGCAAGTGAATTTGAATTGCCTCTTCAGATAAATTCGACCATTTGGAAAGGCAACCTTCAATTATTCGAGAAACTCGCACAAAGGGCGGAAGAATTCGGTGCCGTTTTATGGAGCGCTTTCTTTCTGGTGCCAACCGGGCGAGCCGTCTTAGACATGCAAATAAGTGACGTGCAGGCGGAAGATGTTCTGCTTAGAATGGCAGAGCTTTGCGTTAACGCTAAATACGACGTTAAAGCAACCGCGGCGCCTCATTTTAGAAGAGTACTGCTGCAGCACCTGTTGAGTGATAACGACACGCGTGAAATCAACAGCCTTCGGCCGTCATTGCGTGTCGGAGCTTTGCGGTCCTATCAGTCAGTCAATGACGGCAAAGGAATTATGTTCATTTCCCATACGGGTGATGTGTATCCAAGCGGATTTCTGCCAATCGGCTGCGGAAACGTGAAAAACGAGTCACCGGTTGAGATTTATCGCCACAATCCGCTGTTTAAATCTCTGCGCAATCCCGATTTGCTAAGAGGCAAATGTGGAATTTGCCGGTTCAAGAAAGTTTGTGGCGGCTCAAGGGCCAGGGCCTATGCAGAAACCGGGGATCACCTGGCTGAAGATAGCCTGTGCGCCTATTGGGAACAGGCTAGTGCGTGAGCACACGAAAGTACTCATGCCAGGGGATGATGAAATCTCAAGTGGAGCCCTGTATTGTCAAAACATACCGAGCCGAACACATGCATCTGTCCTCAATTTGAAAACGAGAGAGGTCGAACGGTACACACAACTTCTCTTGAGTTGAAAAAAGCACCTCGAAAGAGGTGCCTTTTTCTTGCCGGTTAAATCAAATAAAATTGCGGTTCTGCTGGACTGATTATCTCTTGGATTCCCTGCGTCGCGGACAATCGAAACTCGAACAATCGCTCGAGTCGGCTATTTCCATTGGACAAATGCAGGTGTGAGTGAACATCTCTTCAGAAAGTTGCTTAATCTGGACATAAATGTCCAGAACTCTTCTTCCTCTTTCGGTTATCCAATGTTCAACTCGTCGCGGCAAAACTTCATATTCTTTCTTTTCTAAGATTCCATATTTTTCAAGCTCTTTGAGGCGAATTTGGAGACTTTTCATGCTCAGCCCCGGTATCACTCGCAAGAACTTTCTCGTTCGAGTAGGAGCGATGGCGGCTTCTCTCAATATCTCTACAGTCCATTTTGCTGAAATGATTTCCAGGAGCTTTGAAATAGGACATTCAAAGTCAACATTCGAATAAGGTTTTTGCCCGTCCAAATCTACGCTCTCATCCATTAACAAGTGCTCGTAATACCCAGTTTATCGAATATACAAGTGATTGGAAATCTCGTCCTCATCCCAAAAGAGGAGATATGCAGTTTTAACCAATTTTCGCTCCATTACTTTGCCACCTCATTCTTCAGCATGATAAATGGAGCAGGTGTTCGAGCTAAGCTACTGACCGTTGGAAACTATGCCGTCTAAGGCGGATGGAAGGACGAACAATGGATTTTTTACTATCCGAAGAACAATCTCAAATTCAACGTCTGGCAAGAGACTTCGCCGAACGCGAAGTGGCACCGAAAAGCGCTTATCACGATCAGACGGGCGAATTCCCTCGCGATATCTGTGAGAAGGCGTGGCAAGCCGGGCTGATGAACACGCATATCCCGGAAGAATTTGGCGGTGCAGGGCTGGGAGTCTTGGAAGGCTGCCTGGTTGCTGAAGAAATTGGTGCGGCGTGCACCGGTATAGGCACGGCAATGGAGGCCAACAACCTCGCTGAAGCGCCAATTATTGTTGCCGGCAGCAAAAATCAGAAAGAGAGATTTCTCACACCCATGACGGAATCGCTCAAGTTTGCCGCTTACTGCGTCACAGAGCCGCAAGCGGGCTCCGACGTGTCGAATATAAAAACCACGGCACGAAAAGTAGGCGACGATTATGTATTGAACGGACAGAAAATGTGGATCACCAATGCTGGTGTCGCCGATTGGTTTTATGTGCTGGCTGCTACCGATTCGAATCTAGGCAATAAGGGAATGTCCGCATTCATCGTGGACAGCAAAGCAGACGGCATTTCTTTAGGCAAAAAAGAAAAGAACATGGGCCAATGCGCCAGCGATACAAGAGCAATCACATTCGAAGACGTAAGGGTAAGCGCCGCTGATATGCTCGGCAAAGAAGGCGACGGCTTTAAGATTTCCATGTCCGCCTTCGATCACACCCGCCCACTTGTGGCCGCTGCGGCAGTGGGACTGGCACGAGCGGCAATGCAACACGCAATTGAATATGCCTCGCAAAGATATACATTTGGGCAGCCGATAGCCAATCATCAAGCAATCTCTTTTATGCTGGCCGACATGGACAAAAACATCGAAGCTGCTCGTTTGCTTTCCTGGAAAGCAGCCTGGCTAATTGACAAAGGATTGCGCAATACAAGAGAAGCTGCCATCGCAAAAGCCTTCGCGGCAGACACGGCAATGCAAGTCGCTGTGGATGCTGTGCAGATATTCGGCGGATATGGATATTCGAAAGAATATCCTGTCGAAAAACTGATGAGAGACGCGAAGATATTTCAAATCTATGAAGGAACAAGCCAGATACAAAGATTGATTATATCGAGGCAATTGAACAGCGCACCGGCAAAGGCACGGGTCTGAACGCCCGCCGACTTGAAGGCGACTGCTGCGATGCTAATTCTCCAAAATGTGACAAACAACATGAAAAACCAGTCCGGCTTAATATCCATTCTCTTGCTGCTGCCAATCTTGAGCCTTGGTGCAATTCCAGCTCATGGAGAGCAAGTCGCGATTCAGGACTGCTCAAGTTCGGTGAAAACACAGAATGTCTCTGACCCGGACACAACGAGCGCAGAGGCAACCACACCTTTGGTATCTGCGGACGATAAGATATCGAAGAATACTGGCCTTGACTGTACTGAGACTAAAGAGGCGCTGCAAGAACAACTCCCGCAGCCGCAACCGGGCGAGCAGGAACAGCCGGCAGACCAGAGACTGCGGATAAGCTACGAGGAAAGTCCGGATGACAGACCGATTCTCCGGGACACGCAGGTACCGTTTGCCAACCAGGTTGATTCTTTGTCCGCTGAGATTCTCGGCTTGGAAATCGAACTTCTCAAACTGAACACGAACCTGAGAGTGAAATCCACAGACAAGAATCGCATCAAGCCCTGGAGGACTTTTCTCTACAACCTGGGAGGCTCCGGCGTTGCAACTGCCGGTATAACAACAATCGCTGCCGAGCGTTGGCGTACTTGGCGCCGGCCGGCGGCGGCCTCGCGCACGGCCCTAAAGGCAGGTCCAATCATGCTTTTAACCAGCCACTCCATCATTACCGGAGGCATTCTTCTCGAGTCCGCACTTGATCTTGCCAATGATCACAGAATAAAAAAAGCGGGGCTGGACACCAAGAGCACGAAAAAGAAAGCCATCGATTTGGTACGCCAGATCGATAACAAACTCAAAGAAAGAGAGACGCTGCTCGCTGGACTGACCAGTCTTAGTCAGCAAGACAGAAGCAGGGCGGTAGATGAGACGCCTGTGCTCAAAGATCTGCGTAACATGGCAGTTTCCGAGTATTGCAACTTTCATACCCGTGCCAAAAAGCGACTTGCAGCTCGCAATTTCGCTTACATCAACGGCTTTGTCTCTGCCACCACGGGCGGTTATCTCGGTTCTTTATGCGGGTTGCTCGCAGTTAGCTGCCGCAAGCCTCGTTTGGTTGGGCCTGCCGGTGTGGGATTTACGATTTCGGGGGCATCAATCGCCCTTGGTCCGGAAATGGGCAGGCTGGTGGCAAATTGCGTGGGGTCTTTCGACAAGAAGTTAATGAAAAGGACCTTCGGTGTGATTCCCAAGGCACAGATGGCGGAGCACCTGACGACGCTGCGTGAGCATTCTATGGCTGGTGCAACACCGCTTGCACAACGCATCTCCATTTACGACTCCGCAAGCGCTGTTTTGAAAAAACAGGCTGAGATCAACGCTGCTGAGAAGAAAAGAGCAGATCGTGAGTTTGTGGAACGCTGTCTTTTCAATGCTGCAATAGGCGGCAGTAAGATGGCGTGGGGTATTCAGTTGATGAATGCCGGATATGGATTCAACACGGAAGTTGCCAGGCAGCAGGCAAGACCGGCGGCACGAACACCCGCTAATCCTTTGAGCAAGTACTTTCCCGCACCGCGTCCCAGGAAGACCCAAGCCCAACTGTTTGGACAAAGAGTCGCACAAGGCGCAACCAGTTACATTCCCGGCACAAGCCTCTGGATATTCGATACGCTGCAATCACGAACACGTGGAGAAATGGATCTCTACACTATGGGACAACAGGGTGCGCTTCCTCATCAAAAGCTAACGGACAGAATGAACAAGCTGAAAGATATGGAAACCAAGCTTAAGCAAATTCCGCAGTAGCGAAAATAAAGTAAACAATCCTTCCGCTCGTCAATGCAGAAAGAGAATAGTCAGCGACACCAAAGCCAAAGATACTGCCTGGGCTATGCCAAGTTGTTTGAAATTAGGCTTCCTTATCTTGTAAATCCAGAAGATTTGCACAAGATAAGGAATGAGACTGATGAGCGCCAGCATTGAATTGATTGCTGCCAGCCAAATCCAAAAGAACAGCGACAATAAACCAGTGGCAAGTGGATTGACTTTCAAGTCGGACCGGCAAACGTGGATAGTGCAAACTCCTGTCATAGTTGAAGCAATCAATGCGAGAGCGGCTGGAAGGACTGTTTGCACTTCGCCCATGATAAGAAAGGCGATTGTAAGTGGTGCCAGCGCTGCGCCAGAAAGTCCAACGATTTCTCTCCACCAGAGGGCTTCTGCCTTCTGATTGGACTGAGTGACCTCGATGCCTAAAAAGATAAGCACAAAAAAAATAGCGATAGAAGAATGCCCGCTAACGAACATCAGAATCATTGAAAGCATGCTGATGGCACACAGCAATTTCCCGTCATGAATCGACATCATTATCAACCAGAGCAACAGTAAAGCTCCGGAGGCCGACGTCACCTGCTCTTTGCACAGAAAGAGTGAAACCGTTGTAGCAAGCGAGAATATGGCAACCGCACCATGTTCACGAGGCAACTCGAAAAAACGATGTTTTGGTGCCGGAAGAGGTGAGCCGCTAAAAGGCATGAGATTGCGCTCCATTTAACCATGATAAATACTCGTCAATCCTCGTTTATCGGCCGATAGAACGATTGTTTTCTAGATGTTCGAACGTCCTGATCAAATCCGGTAATCAGTCTGGCGAATGAGGCTAGCGCGTGCGTAGCTGTCTATCATCACACCATTGGTTCTGAGGCTATGTTTTTATGCAATCAGTAATCTCCGAAAAAGGCGATTCTCCTAAAGCAGATATTTCAGGATGGAATCCAGAGGACGAGAAACAGTGGCTTAAAGGCGGAAAGGAACTGGCCTTTCGAAATTTGTGGATATCGGTTCCATGCCTTCTGTGCGGTTTTGCAGTCTGGATGTACTGGGGCGTAATTACGGTCCAGATGCTCAATCTTGGATTTCCTTATAGTAAGGAACAACTGTTTACGCTCATGTCAATCGCCGGGCTTTCCGGAGCCACTTTGAGGATACCCAGCACCTTCTTAATTAGAATGGCGGGTGGCCGAAATACCATTTTCTTCACGACGCTGCTCTTGATCATTCCAGCGCTGGGTACTGGATGGGCGCTATCCGATAAGTCAACGCCACTTTGGGTATTTCAAATTCTTGCGCTTTTGTCGGGATTTGGCGGAGGCAATTTTGCTTCGTCGATGTCCAACATGAGCTTCTTTTTCCCGAAGAAAATGCAAGGGCTTTCGCTGGGGCTGAACGCCGGAATCGGTAACTTCGGTGTAACGACCATGCAAATTCTTGTCCCACTGGCAATGACATTCGGGTTGCCGGGACAAAAGTCGATGGTGCTGACTGCACCGTCAGGAACTCTTATCGGAAAAATTCCTTCCGGCACAGAAACTTTCATACAGAATGCCGGCTATGTCTGGGCGTTGATCTTGATACCGCTTGTGGTGCTGGCTTGGTTCGGCATGAACAATATTCGTGACGAACACGTGTCGCCGGATATCGGCTCAACACCGAGCGCCATTCTTAAAATCGCAGGCATGCTGTCAATCGGAGTGATTACCTCCTTGGTCGGATGCTACGCAATGCTCCCGGCAAAATCCTCAGGCTTGGGAATCAATCAATGGATTGTGCTTCCCTTTGTGATTGGTCTCACAATTTTTCTTCTCAAGCTCTTGCCCGGCAAGATCAAACCGATGCTTGAAAGACAGTACAAGATTTTTGAAAACAAACACACTTGGATAATGACCATCATTTATACGATGACATTCGGCAGTTTCATCGGTTATGCGGCCGCTTTCCCGCTGGCAATTCAAGTGATTTTCGGATTTTCTCATGTGCCTGGCGTGGATGGTGTGATGACGCATACAACACCCAACCCCAACGCGCCAAGCGCTTTGACATACGCATGGATGGGCGCATTCATCGGTGCTTTCATACGTCCAATTGGAGGCTGGCTATCGGATAGACTCGGTGGAGCATTAGTCACTCAAATCGCATCAGTTGTTATGGTGGCGGCCACATTGGGAGCTTCTTACTTCCTGAAACTTGCTTATCAGAGCCCGACTCCGGAACAATATTTTGTGCCTTTCTTCTTGGTTTTCCTTACGCTCTTTCTCGCGTCAGGCGCCGGTAATGGCTCGACTTTCCGCTCGGTCGCTTATATCTTCAACAAAGAGCAAGCCGGTCCTGTACTGGGGTGGACGTCAGCCGTGGCAGCATACGGTGCATTCATAATTCCAAGAGTGATTGGCGAGCAAATCGAGAATGGAACACCTGAATTTGCGCTTTACGGTTTTGCGGCCTTCTATCTCCTTTGCGTGGCTCTAAATTGGTGGTTTTACTTGAGACCCGGTGCGGAGTTCAAAAATCCGTAATGAGCGAAACTTCCATTTAAATCCGTCAATACTGGAAACAAAAAGTGCTTTATGTCAGACGATAAAAAGGCAATA
Source organism: Candidatus Melainabacteria bacterium (assembly GCA_020853845.1). Taxonomy (GTDB): domain Bacteria; phylum Cyanobacteriota; class Vampirovibrionia; order Obscuribacterales; family Obscuribacteraceae; genus QKMZ01. Next base: position 4,272 of record JADYYD010000399.1, on the reverse strand, counting down.
TCGGTCCTTACAGTAAACACACTTTCCTTCGTTGTCTGCTTTTCCTGTTGGATGATGTACGGTGTGCTCATCACGTTTCTTACAGACAATGGACTGTTCAATTTCGATAAAGGACAGTTGGGCTGGCTGATCGGCACTCCGGTCCTGACAGGATCGATAGTCCGTTTGCCCGTCGGAGTTTGGACGGATCGCTTTGGCGGTCGCAAAGTATTCGCGCTCGTGATGCTTGTTTCTGCAGCTTCGGCATATTGCGTCAGTATGTGCAATTCCTATATCGAGTTCCTGATTGCAGGATTGGGATTTGGTCTGGCCGGCACATCCTTCGCAGTTGGAATCGCCTACACGTCGGTCTGGTTTCCTAAAGAAAGACAGGGCACAGTCCTGGGTATCTTTGGAGCTGGTAATGCAGGCGCTGCAATTACAAGTTTTGGGGCTCCGCATTTGCTTACGTTTTTGACGGAGCACGGACGTTACTTGGAGGGTTGGCGCAATCTGCCAAAAGTGTACGCTGGAGCCCTCGTGCTGATGACTATCATTTTCTGGATTTTTTCCTACGAAAAGAAAGTGGAGCATTCTCAGGGATTCTCGCTTATGCAGCAGCTAGCACCGCTGAAACATGCCAGAGTCTGGAGATTCGGCCTCTATTACTTCTTTGTCTTCGGTGGTTTCGTCGCCCTGTCACAATGGCTGATTCCCTATTATCTCAACGTATATGGAATGTCACTGGCAACAGCCGGGTTGATGGCCGCTTTATTTAGCCTGCCATCAGGGCTGATCAGGGCTATGGGAGGCTGGCTCTCAGATCTTACTGGCGCTCGTGCTGTGATGTACTGGGTACTGGGCTCATGCCTTGCCGCATGCATCCTGCTTTCAGTGCCGCGCATGGATATCATGTCGCCTGGAGAAGGTGTCATGGCAACCAAGAAAGGCGTCGTTACAAGCATCAGTCCCGAATCAGTTTGCGTTGGCGAGAAGACATACAAGTTGAGACGCAAAGATACGGCAGACATTATCACTTATGCAAAAGAACACGAAGACTTGCTTGTTCTGCCCACTTTTACGTTCTGGCAAGAGCCGGTCGTTGCAGTTGGGCAGCAGGTCGAGAAGAAGCAACTTTTGGCTCGTGGGATAACGCATATCTTCTTTCAGGCCAATGTTTGGATCTTCACTGCTCTGGTGCTTGTAGTCGGTGTCGCTACAGGTATAGGAAAAGCGGCTGTTTACAAACATATCCCCGACTATTTTCCAAAAGACATTGGCGTTGTAGGCGGCATCGTCGGTGTGATTGGAGGATTGGGCGGCTGGATAGGGCCGATTCTATTCGGAGCCATGCTCAATTCGACAGGCATTTGGACGACGTGCTGGATTTTCTTCACGTTCATTATCATCCTTTGCCTGATATGGATGCATTGGACGATAACTCATATGATGAACGAGCGTTCTCCGGACATTGCCAGAGCAATAGAAAGAGAAACGACACCCTGAGAGAGCAACAGGTGCCAACACCGATGCAATGCTAGCGCTTCGACAGACCATCAAAGGTGCATGCTAGACTTGGGCGATTATGCAAAGTCTGAGGGCACCAGCACTGAGTCAGACGAAAGAGAGCTTTTTTGCATCATTTGCATCGACCCTGAGGGGCCGCTTGATCATACTGATCTGTTTGGCGACCCTGCCGACACTGTTGTTCATTTTCTTCATTGCAGATAACGAACGTGCTCGATCGATCCAAAGGGCGAAGGATGAATCCAGGTATCTGGCAAATCTGATTTCAGTTGAGCATCTGTATCAGATCTCGGGCGCCAAGGGACTTTTGCGATGGCTTACTAACAAGATGCAGCAGAAGGATGCGATTACGTTTGCCAGGGATTCGGAGTTTCTGGCGTCGTTGCTTTCAGGCTACCCGCAGCTTTCTAATATCGCTATCCTGTCGGCAGATGGTGCCGTTCTGAACAGCGCTTATCCCGTCGTGGGCGAGATCAATATGTTCAAGTATGGTGCTATTCAAAGGGCGATCCATTCGAAGGACATCGAAACGGGCACATACGTTGTCGGCCCGATTGTAAAACGGCCTTTGCTGCATCTGGCAAAGTCAATTGCCGATTCTTCAGGCAAAGCTCGCTGGGTGGTTTTTGTAGCAATCGATCTCGAATGGTTGAAGTCTCTGGCGGAGGAGATCGAGCTGCCATCAAAACAGATTCTCTTGATTGTCGATCGAGATGGGACTGTGCTTGCTGCCTCCAGGAAGAGCGACAGTGCAATCTACAGTGTCGGCACTAAGATCCCCGAATTAGCAGAAACTGCCCTCAAGGGGCGAACCATAGTCAGCACGTCTGCAGCAAAGCGAGCTTATTCATTTGCAGTTGCGCCCATGGAGGGTGTCCCGGGAATTCTCATTGTTACTGCTCTCCAGGTAGGACTGATCAACGACGAGGCCAATGCGGCTTTCTATCGTATGTTTAGCTTGCTGTTCCTTGTCACTCTGACCACGGTAATCTCTGTCATCTTCATCGAGGAAGCTACGCTACTGCAGTGGCTCAGGGCACTATCAAGAGCTTCTCAGAAATTCGGGGAAGGCGACTACTCGGTGCGCGTACCGATTCAACCGAATAGTGGCGAGCTCAAGAACATGTCTATGGCCTTCAATCTAATGGCGCAGACGCTTAGTAACAGGCACCAGGAACTGGAGGAGGCTCACAATCGATTGGAAAGGCTCGCGCAACACCTTCAGATCGCTCGCGAATCTGAAGCTCAGCGCATTGCCCGGGACTTGCATGATGAAGTAGGGCAGGTGCTCACGAGCATCAAAATGGACCTGGCGCGAGTGGACAATACATGCGACCAGTCCTGTGGTGCGTCTCTATTGGTCGATGTCGCCCTCATTCGCGAAAAGATAGATAGTCTGGTCGACCTGATTCGACGCATCGCTTCCGACTTGCGTCCCCCGGTGCTGGACCGGATGGGGCTCGTCTCGGCCGTTGAGCTTTTGTGCAGAAGTGTGGAGCGAAATTCGCACCTGGTCATAGATGTTGAGTCAGGCGGATTGCCCGAGCCGCTCGACTGGTTGATTACCATAACCTTGTACAGGATTGTTCAGGAGAGCCTGACCAATATTCGCCGGCACTCCGGCGCCAGCGAAGTGCGCATCCACTTCGGCGTGACGGATACGGAAATCATCCTTACTGTGGAGGATAATGGCGTCGGCATCAAGCATACTGACGACATGAAAGAGGGATTGGGAATCATTGGTATGCAAGAACGTGCACGTCTGGTAAATGGCACCTTCGCTCTTGAGAGCGAACCCGGGAAGGGAACTCTCGTTCGGGTCACTATTCCTTACTCATTCTGCGTGCAATGAGATGGAAATTCTTGTTGCCGACGATCACACAATGTTTCGCTCGGGGTTGCGCCGGATAATCGAGCAGGAATTTCCGAACGCCTACATAGACGAGGCATCATCCTGCGCGACAGTACTGGACAAGATACGTACGAGCTCATGGTCTCTTGTGATTTTAGATATCGCTATGGGCGAGCAAAACAGTTTGAATATTCTGCCTGACATCAAACGTGCGCATCCGGATATCCCGGTGCTTGTTTTGAGCATGTACAACGACAGGCACTTCATCATTCAATCACTGCGGGCCGGTGCTTCCGGTTACTTGACCAAGGAGCACACGTCCGAGGAGCTCATAACAGGCATGAAAACGGTTCTTTCCGGGCACCGATACATAAGCGGTTCCGTGGCCGAAAACCTGGCTGAGTATCTGGCGATGGGTGGCTCGGAATCGCCTCACGAGGCGCTCTCGGTCAGGGAGCGTGAAGTTTTTCTTTTGATTGCCCGGGGGCGGTCCGTTTCCGAAATTGCCACGATGCTTTCCGTCAGCGTCAAAACGGTGAGCACGTATCGCGCGCGCATTCTCGAAAAGATAGGACTGGGCTCAAATGCCGAATTGATGCGCTATGCGCTCAAACACGGTCTTGTGGAATGAGTCTTTCGCTTACACGACTGTAGTCCAAACACCTACAGGTCTCTTACAAAGCTCCGACTAACCTTTCGGTATTGCGCCGATGTACGGAACTGGCTGATTCCGGCAAGCTAGTACTATGAGTGAAATCATGTGTACTAATGCCAAAATAAATCAGCGCAGAGGAAATGCTCTCGTTTTCCCGCTTGCTCATGTGTCCAAGCGAATAGCCGAACTGCACCCCGCTTATTTCGCGCTAGTCATGGCTACCGGAATAGTTTCATTGGCCTGCCAATCATTTGGGCTC
>JADYYD010000398.1 GCA_020853845.1 Candidatus Melainabacteria bacterium | reverse complement strand
GCTGCCAGAACTCCCATCAAGAGCGCAGCCAGAACGATGTTTCTGAATTCTCTGAGTGGTGCTTTCTTGTCGCTTTCGCCTCTCAAATGTGTTTGGGCTACATAGAGAAAAATGAAAGAGAAAAGGCAAAGTAAAAAGGCGGCGAAAGTCTCTGTGCAGGCGCGCCCGCAATTGATGATAAAGGGTGGATAGACAGCCGCTATGGCTCCGGCCAGTACTCCGGTTTTGCGGTCGAAAAGCTGCCTGCCGATGGCGGCGATGAAAACGACGGTAAAAGCCGAAATCATGCACTGGGCGGCGACGGGTTTTATCCAATCGGCCGGATTGTATGGAGAGAGGGTGAGGAGGTTCGAAAGTACCAAAAAGATCGGATAGGACGGACCGGCCAACATCAGCGGCTGCAGTGCCGATAACTTACTGTGCACAGCGGTTGCCAGGGCCGGTGACGCACTGCCGGTCAGGGTTGCCAGGCACTCTTTCGCGAAACTTGCTGGCAGAGTGTTAAGCTCGAAAATAGCTTTCGCACTATTTATATATCCAACTGCGTCGAAGGCGGCATATGCATTGATGTGACCCTGGAAGAAGCAGAACCAGAGCCTGAGAAGCAATGCTATTGCGAACAACCAGAAGAGCGCGCCGCGGACACCTTGCTTGGAGATGTCACCTTTATCATCGTGGGGTAAAAACGGCTCAGTGTCTTCGTTTATAAGCAGTCGATACAATGATTTATCCGGTTTGCCAGTTGTTCTATCTTAGTAATATCCATAGCTTATCGCAGACAGAGACAGGTAATAATCGTGTATGCTCTTACCTGTCGGGCTCTTAATTGTCCGCAGTCGGAGACTCTAATGCACAGACATCCCCTCATAAATACGCCTCGTGAAGGTTCGATTCAAGGTGTATCTCGACCCGCAGTTTTTCTTGCTTGCTTATTTACTACCGTAGTTGCTGTCATCAGTCTTTCGGCATGCGGCTCCAAGAGTGATTCTGCGGACGCTTCACTGTCTAATCATTCGGCGCCCGCCGATTCGAAATTAATAAAAGTTAGTGAGAAAGTCGCCAAGCAAATAGATATCCAGCATGAGGTCATTGAGAAACGCTCGGTGGCGATCCCTCTGCACGTCACCGGCAAAATCGAGCCGGATTTAGGCAAAGAAGTCGACGTCACCAGCCGGATCAATGGACGTGTCAAAAAAATTCTTGTCGCGCCCGGTCAAGAAGTAAAACGCGGGCAGATTATGGCGATGCTGGACAGTCAGGAAATTTCCGATCTGCAAGCCGAGCTTCTGGAAGCGAAAGCCAAGCTCAATATCGCCCGTGCTCACGAAGAGCGCGAGCGCATGGTCTACAACGAACTTTTGATCAGGCCGAAGTCATTAATCGAAGCGCAGACTCAATATGACGCCGCCAAAGTGCAAAAGGAATTGGCGGAGACGGAATTCAAACGTCAGGAAGGTCTGTACAAAGAAAAAATCTCGGCGCAAAAAGACTACCTGGCGGCGAAAGCGACTTCCGCAACCAACAACGCCAATTACGAGCAAGCGCGCATCGCCTACGAGCGCGAAAAGAATTTGTTCAAAAACAAAGCGATGCTGAGAAAAGAGCTGCAACTTGCCGAGGCCGAAACCGCAAAAGAGCAGCAGCACTACAACACTCTCAAGCAAAGACTGGACTTCCTCGGCGCCGATCCCGGCATGCTGGCGGGAGTTTTGAAATCGGGTCAGATCAGCGGTCTGGTGCGCATCATCGCCCCCGTGCACGGCGTTGTCAGCCACCATGATGTGGCGGTAGGTGAAGTTGTTCACCCCGACAAAAGTATTTTCAAAGTCACCGATCTTTCCACGGTAGTCGTCAAAGCCGACTTGCCGGAAGTGGACATCTCGCGCGTCAAGCTGGGAGGCAAAGTGAAAGTGCATGTCTCCAGTTATCCCGGTGAAGTCTTTCTTGCAACAGTCAGCTTCATCAGTGAGAACGTCATGCCGGACACACGAACTGTGGCGGTCAGAGCGCGCCTGGACAATCACGAGCGCAAGTTCAAGCTGCAAATGTTCGCCGAGATTGACCTGGAAGGCGCCGAACGGTTATTTCTTGCTTGCCCGAAATCGGCCATACAAGAAATGGAAGGCAAGCCTGTTGTGTTCGTACGCAAAGACGGCGGCTATGAAGTGCGTCATTTGAAGACGGGCGTGGACGCCGAGAAATTTGTCGAAGTACTGTCGGGATTAGAAGCAGGAGATGACGTAGTCACTCAGGGCAGTCTCATGCTTCGCACAGAGCTGACGTACAAGCACTAAGCCGGGGAGTGGAATTTCGATGGATTGGGAGTCTCGATAAATGATCGAAAAGATCATTGCTTTCGCCATGCAAGAGCGGCTGCTGACAATCGTCGCTTTCGTCGGCATAGCAATCTTCGGTGCCTGGTGTTCGCTCACCCTGCCTGTCGACTCATTTCCCGACGTGAGCAACGTCCAGGTGCAAATCATCTCGGATTGCGAAACTCTCGCCACCGAGGAAGTGGAAAGCCTGATTACATTCCCGATTGAAAACGGATTGAACGGCTTACCCAAGGTCAACAAAATCCGCTCCAATTCGAGCTTCGGTCTTTCGGTCGTTACCGTTATTTTCGAAGACGACACCGATGTCTACTGGGCGCGAAATCTCGTGCAACAGCGGCTCAGCCAGATCGAATTGCCGGCCTGGGCGCCGACTCCGCACCTGGGACCTGTCGTCTCCACATTCAGCAACGTCTTCAACTATTACTTGGTCTCCGATAGGCATGATTTCACCGAGCTTCGCACCATTCAAGACTGGCAGGTGGCGCGCCGTCTCAAGTCCGTCCCCGGCGTCGGCAATGTCGTCAGTTACGGCGGTTTCGTCAAGCAATACCAGGTCCTTGTCGATCCGAATGTACTGAAGGGCTATGGCGTCACCATTCCCGACGTGCGCTGGGCTCTTACCCACAACAACATCAATGCGGGTGGAAACTTCATCGAGCGCGGCGGCGAGGAAATTATCATCCGCGGTTTGGGCCGCATTGAGAACGAAAACGACATCAGAAACATCGTCCTCAAAACAGTGGGCGGCACTCCCGTAAAAGTCGGTCAGGTGGCGCAAGTGCAGGTGGGACCGGCGTTCCGCCGCGGTTCTGCATCGATGAACGGCAAGGGTGAAGTTGTGACCGGCATGGTGCTGACGCGCAAAGGCGTCAACACGCAGGCGGTTGTAGAACGCGTCCG
>JADYYD010000397.1 GCA_020853845.1 Candidatus Melainabacteria bacterium | reverse complement strand
CCTTCAAAAGAGCCTTGATGCAGACATTGTCTTCCACAAAATCGACTTCGGGATTCACCACCTGCAATTGTTGCGCGCCCAAGCCGGGCAGGTCCAAATTCAAACCGCGCAGTGATTTCGAGACTCTTTCACTTTTAAGCGCGGTGGAAATTTCTTCTTGCGTAAGCGCTGCTTTCACTGAAACAAGGACAGGAGTCTTCAATTGAATGTGACGCTTATCGTGCAGATCAAGCCAGATAGGTTGATTGGTCGTGGCGCTCACCTTGCCGACATTGACTCCTTTTATATTGGAGCCGTCGAGCTGACAGTCGACTGATTTGACCTTGCCGGAAAGCAAATCGGTAAAGCTGTAGAGCTTCACTTTCACTTTGACGTCACCGCCCACTTTCTTCTTAATGACAGTTTTGGCGGCTTGTCCGGCGACAACTGAAGCCAGAAGATTGAGCCCGGTCACGGTTTGAATAGTGCGTGAAACTTTGCCGGCAACTTTGAAGGGCGGATGGTCGGCATCGGATTTGGTGGCACTTGCAGAACTTTGAGCATGTGCGCAAGGAGAATCGGCGACTGCAGTAAAGCAGACCAAAGCAAGTACTAACGCGCAAATTCCCGTTTTACTCAAAAGTTCCCCTCCCAGGATGGAAGTCTTTCTCTAGCCAAAGAGACGCTGCTCACCGAAACGGCTTCAGGTGAATCAGCGCCCGGTAGTGACACCGGATACAACACCATGCTTTTCAGGCGACTGCCGGAAGCTATTTCACACAATTTCAAATCGTAAGAGAAAAGGTGACCTTCCTCGCCAGATACCAGCGGAACGCTGAAGCTGTGCTGCTTGCCGTTGTCCAATATTAATCCTACTTTTAGAGAGCGCCAGGACATTTTTGCCGGTGCTTTCATAGAAAAAAGCAAATGACTGTAATCAGCAAGAGGTATTGGTTGCGGCAAAGACAAAGAGCGCGCCGGAAAAACATGCCGTGAGTCTTTGTCATCGCATCGGACATCAAAGGGCGTAGAAATCGCAAATGGCATAGCCTGCCACTTTGGATCGCTCAGACCCGGCAGCGCCATTATCTTGTCGAACTTTTCACGAAAACCTGGATGCAAGTCGGTGTTCACCGGCACCCAAGTCTGACGCTCGATTTTACGGTCGGCAATTGCTTTATTCTCTTCCTGGCTGCGCCGACGAAGCTTAACGTCTATGTGCGGATACTGAAATATCGAAAAATCATCGAGTTTGGCTTTCCCACCATCGGAAGTGAGGATCAAAGTAACCGTTTTGCCCGCCAGCTTGGAGAGATCAACGTCGATCGGCAGCCATTGCCCAGGTTTAGGAATTTGCGTTTCTTGCAGCAATTGTTTTTTGCCGTCATTTATAGAAGCAAAAACTTGCCCTCGCGCACCGTCTGTAATGGCGGTTCTATTTTTCTTTCCTGCAAAACCAATGGTGAAGGCTGTTTGCAGGCGAGCAGATACTAAATCATTGGGCAGGGCAAAAGTCCAGCTCACCATATTCGGTGAATGAACATATAGATTGGCTCGCTCGTAATGCGACCAGGGAACCGGATGATTTACCGATTTATCTTCGATGAAGCGAACATTCGAAACTCCTGGTCTGTTAAAAACTCTCACTCCCGGCAATATAAAATCACCCTGCAAACTCCAGGACTGCTCCGGCGAAAATGCGGACAACTGATAGGTTTCCAGAGGCAATGCCACTGTGGTCACATTTTCCGGTCTGCCGTCGCCCCACTGAAAAAGCAGCGACTCCAGATAACTGGGACCGCTCCTGAAATTCCGCAAGGCTGACTCAGATGCAGGTGAACGGGTGAAGAGATAGACGTGTTTGTCTTTCCACGATCGGTTGGACAAGCAATACGCAATCGGTATTGTGCAAAGGCAGACGATTGAGACAATCTGCCAGATTCTGTCGCTCTTTGCTGCCGTGGTTCTTGAAGCGAGCAACTCTCGGGCATTGTTAGATGCAACGTTTTCAGAGGGTGCCCTAAGAGCAGCCAAGAACATGCCTATTAAACCGATCCAAAAATAGATTGCAAAAGCGCCGTACCAGGGTGTTACAAACACTCGCACGCCGCTCAGCATGATAGCTGAAGCCAATCCGTAAGCACACAGAACAAGTGACACCTTCATTGCCGGAGTCAGGCGTTTGAAGCGAAGATTAGCAACCAGTGCAACAGCAAACATAATCAGTCCCGCCGTGCCGATGTACTCAGCCATGGGCAGACGCCCCACCTGCATGCCGACTTCGTTTGAAAATGGGCGGCCCAGCAAATTGATGATGAACAGCCAATAGTTTGAGTGTTCTTTGGCGCTCAATGCGTTCGTATGTCCGTAGAGGAAATGAGCGTACGGCGCAAGAGAGGCAGCAAGACCGACTGTCCATACCAAATAAACAGGCCAACGCTTAATGCCGTAGCCGAAAAGTACCAATCCGACCAGAAGAGCGAACCAGCATGGTGGCACATTGCCCATCGATAGGGCGGCGCTGATGCCGCCGATCAACATCAAGACCGGTCCTCTCCAGTCATTTCTAAAGCGATAAATGCCCCAGAGAGCAAGCGTAAAACCAAACGTCGTGAGGCTGACCGGATAACAGGCCTGACCGAAAAAATGAATCGACGCCTGTGTCATCGAAAAGACAAGAGCGAGAACAGCGCCGAATAAAGGAGCCCTCCATCGTCTGCTGTAGTTTCCAGCCAAAACATCCCAAATCAGAACCGCTCTGATGAAATTGAGAGCAACACCGACCAATAGCTCTGCACGCGCATTCCAGTCGAAAAGAGCTGCAGACAGGTAATGAAATGCAATGGGCACAGCGACAACGTGCTGACCAACATTCAAATTCGAAAAAATGTTTGAGAGATTTATCTGCCCGCTGAAGGCTCTATCAATGAAAGGCGTGACGCCGATATAGTCATTGGAGATATTGTTGCCGCCGACTGTCAGAATCAAATGGCATACGCGAACAACTGCAATCAAACCGAAGGCAATCGAAATCGCGCCTAAAATATGCGCCAAATACCGGGTTGGAAGCCGGTGGCGGCAAGCTTCGACCTCAGTCACTTTTGATTCAGATTCTTTGGTTTGCAGCACGACATATCGCCAGTAAATCTGCCCAAAATGTACAAGGGTGCGTGCGCACTTTGCATGAGCCGGGCTTGATATCCGGGCATTTTCGAGGATATAACCCCTCTGGGTGATTCCCGAAGCCCCCAGCCCGATATAATCTTAGTGTGAGTTAAAAATCGCTAAGTTTGCCGAATCGAGTCAAAAATCATGCGTTGAGGCGTCCGCGTGTCCTTTGTTCGGCAAATTCGGTTGTGCAGTTTTGTGTGGTCTCATCGTATAAAAGGTGAAAGTTATGGCTAATGCTAGAATCTTGCAAAAATGCAGGCGTTCCGGGTGGCTTGGACAAAGAGAGTCGCGGACAAGAGGCAATACGCTTGTCCTTATCGTGGCCGTCATGGCCATTCTTATAGCCATACTTTTATTCGCCCTGGGCTACACAAGGCTTGTCGGCAGCAACCAGGAACAAAAAACCGCAAT
>JADYYD010000396.1 GCA_020853845.1 Candidatus Melainabacteria bacterium | reverse complement strand
ACGCACGCTCGAATGGACGCCCGTCTCCAGGATGCGTACAAGTGCTGTTTCATAGAAAACAGCGGAAATCTTTTTGCGATAGTTTCCGATGGTGCCGGCAGTGCCGTCAGGGGAGGCGAAGGCGCTTCATTAGCGTGCCGAACTCTGTCCTCTCTTGTTCGTACGCACTATGCACATAACCGGTTTGCACCATCTGATGAAACGATCCGTTCATGGATCGACATTGTAAGAGCGCGAATCGACGAAGCCGCACAAAACCGCGGTCTCAAACCGCGGGACTTCGCGGCGACGATTGTTTGCGCGCTCTCTTATGAAGGTGGATCGACGTTCATTCACATTGGCGATGGATGCGCGGTCTACAAAGCCAGGAACTCCGAAGATTGGGTTTGTGCCAGTTGGCCGCAGCATGGTGAATACGCTTCGACCACGAGTTTCATTACAGATTTTCCGGAGCCGGTTGTTCGCATCTCTAGAATAAATGTTCAGATCGATGTTTTATGCCTGCTCACCGATGGGCTTGAGAGGCTGGCTTTGGAGATCTCAGCGCAGCGTCCGCACCGGCCGTTTTTCGACGGTTTGCTGCGTCCGTTAATTGCAAGCAAGATGATCGGGCGCGACTCAACTTTGTCGCGGCAGCTCGCTAAATACCTCGACAGCAGTGCTATCAATGCTCGCACCGATGACGATAAAGCGCTCATACTGGCGGTGCGCAAATGATGGAACTTGTAGTAGGAGGACAAGCTGTCAGACTTGGCCCTCGCATTGGAAAGGGCGGCGAGGGTGAAGTCTATAAAGTCGAAGGTTTTGATTGTGCAGCGAAAGTCTATACGCTGAACGACAAAGCAAACAGAGAGCCGAAGATTGCAGCGATGATTCGTTCGCTGTCGCAATACAATTCGCAGTATGCTGCTTTCCCTCTGGCAATTGCGCACCAGAAAGATGGACGGTTCGCTGGTTTTTTGATGAACCTGGTGAGCGGACGCAAGGCGCTCCACGAGCTGTATTCGCCCGCCGCACGTAAGAAAACATTCCCACACGCCGACTATCGTTTTCTCGTTAGAGCGGCGATAAACGTAGCACGCGCGGTTGCGTCCGTGCATGCATCGAATTGCGTGATCGGCGATATCAACCATTCTGGAATTTTGATTTCGGATAACGCAGAGGCAACTCTGATCGACGCGGATAGTTTCCAAATCACTGATGGTTCGCGGCATTATCTCTGTCGAGTCGGAGTTCCCGAATACACTCCGCCGGAATTGCAGGGCAAGAAATTCGGGGAAGTGCTTAGAACTGTCGATCATGATGCGTTCGGACTTGCCGTCATCATCTTCCAATTGCTCTGCATGGGACGACATCCATTTTCCGGCGCTTATTCGCAAGGCGAGATGCCGATCGAGCGAGCGATTCGAGAGCACCGTTTTGTCTATACTAGAACGCGTTCGGTGGGAATGTCGCCGCCGCCCGGCTCCGTTGATTTCGGGGTGTTTCCGGCTGACGTGCGCGATTCGTTCGATGCAGCTTTTGGTCTGAGTACGAGACGCCCTTCTGCGCAGCACTGGGTACAGGTGCTTACATCGCTCGAGAGATCGTTGTTGCGATGCAATGTTCATGAATTGCACTTCTTCCCGAATGGTGCAACTGCGTGTCCGTGGTGCAAAATGGAACAACATCACGGCATGGTGCTGTTCCTTCGCCCTCTTTATAAAGCCGCGGGTTCGACGCCTGTATTTTTCGATGTTAAAGCGGCTTGGGCGGCAATTGAAGCTGTTCCAATCCCGACGCCGAAAGAACTCGAACCTCAGTTCGTCGATATAGAACGACCGGCAGTTAGCGACAAGATTCTCAATTGGAAAGAGCATCGCAATCTCACTGCGGCACTAATGGTGGTGCTCGCCGGCGTGATGGCAATCATTGCTCCGGCAGCATGGTTTATTTGGCTTGCTATTGCGGTGGCAGGAGCCCACAGGTTTACTCGTCGTTTTCCCTACACGAAACAACTGCGAAAGCGGTATGAGAAAGTAGAGAGTGAGTTGGAGCAATGCAAAGCCGAATGGCGAAAGCATACTGGCGTGGAAGAACTTTTGAAAATTCGCGCCGCGCTCGAGAATGCGAAAAATGGTCTTGAACAGCTACCGGTAGAGATGAAAGCTCGTGTCAACGACTACATGCAAAATCGGCAGTCGTTGCATTTGCGTGACTATCTGGAACAGTTCCAAATTCAAGAAGCAAAAATTCAAAAGGTAGGCGCTGCGAAGAAAGCTGCGTTGATCTCGTTCGGTATAGAAACTGCTGCTGATGTTACGCTCGAAAAGGTGTTGCAGGTGAACGGTTTCGGACAGAAGAGCGCACAGCAGTTGGTGAAGTGGCGTGAGGAAATAGAATCACAGTTTGAATACAGCCCTCGCACGAACCATGTCGATAGTCAGTTTCGGCAAACGATTGAGGCTGATATCGAAGCGAAGGCGAGAGTACTGCGGAAACAATTAGGCAATGGCGCGCAGATTCTGTCAGACGCGGTGCAAAATTTGAAAAATCGTTCGACGACACCTGATTCGAAGATGATCAAGTTGCATCGAGAATTGATTCAGATGAAAGTTGATTTGAAGTATTTGAAAGAGCGGCCGCCGGTTTCGAACGTGTCATGGAAAACCGCCAGACCGAATTGTCCGGTGTGCAATGGACGCATGATCAGACGCGTATTAAAAAGTGGTCCGAACGCCGGAACACGTTTCTGGGGATGCCACCGCTATCCAAAATGCAAAGGCGTACAGAACGCCTAGGCGTACCGAAGCTATTTCTGCGGCTTTTGTTTGTTCAGGACTTCGCCTTTGACGGTTTTTTGTTGTCCTGCCACGATTTCTGCCGAGTTGCTCGGCTCTCCCGTGAAGTTCTGGTGAAGCTCAACCAGGAACTCGTCACCCGGCTTGACTTGTGCTTCTACGCCGCGAATAAAGAAGTCTGCAACAACAAAGCCTCCAGGTAATCCACTCAGTACGCCCATTCCGAATCCTTTGAGTCGGCGGTGCGAAACATTATTGCCGACCGGCTGCATGAACGCGAAGGACGGATTCATTGCGCCAAGCACGCCAAACAGCACAGGCACTGCGCCCATCGTGAATACGCCGCCGACGGCTGCCGCGCCTCTGATCGCCAGGTGTTCGCCTTGATGCTTCAGTTGGGTGGATAATGGCGCAGCAATTTCGCCGTTATGATTGACGCCCAGAACGCGACCTTCATTGTGATTTTTGATGATGCGAGCTTGCCTGGCCGGCTTTGCAACGAGGGGTAAGAGTTCGCCATTCTCGGTCACAATGGCATCGAATGTGATACCGAGTGCGCCGTTAGCACGCATGGCTCTATGAAGCGAGACTTCTGCGACCAGCAAGCGGCGTGCTTTGTAAGAGCTGGACACGTGTCCGACGACATGCGCGCCCTTGGGCGCAATTAAACGACCATTGATTTTGAGGTCCGCTTTGAGCCTCGCTTCCATTCGATCTCCGACTTTCGCCGTTCTGCTGGACAGCGAAGAGACGGCAACAATGGGGAAGCGCACACCAGTGGCTATGTGTGAATTTCCCTGGCTATCGATTGTTTCTTGCCAGCGGGCGGTTTCGTTAGGCTGGCAGTCCTGAGTCTTCTCTGCATCATTGTCGACCACAGCAATTGCTGCGCTTTCGGCTGCTGCAGATTTGCTTATGTCAATGCGCGCAGCAATCGACCTCGGCGCGGACTGCTGCACCGTATCTGGTATCAGGGTGGAGGCTAAGTCCGCGGAGCCTTCCTCGCTTGAAGGAGCCAGCACTTGATTGAGATTCTCTTTCCCTTCCGGCGCAGCGGCATCAGTGTGAATAGAATCCCCAGCGATTGCTGGTTCAATCGGATCTACAGCCGGTGAGTTCATCACGTCATGCACTTGAGCAATCGCTGGAAGCGATTCAGATGCGCTTACTGGTGTCGCCATGCAAAGGAAGGCTATCGATAATGTGAAAGCTTTGCCCTTCTGGACGCAGGTTCCTTTGATAGATTTTTGAAGCAAAGGTAGTTCTCCCGCCGAAACATCAATTTAAAGCGCACAAAAGGCTATCAGGCATTCGTTCCGCCCGACCCCTTCGACATTGAATGGCTTTATATTATTGAATGGACTCCGGAGTGTATCTTGACATATATTGCCAAGATTGTCCTTTTATTTCCCTTTTGTGAGAGGGATTTAGGGCAGGCGGATATCTCTTGAAAGGTTGTTGTAAGGTGCGTCTTTGTCTTGAGCGATGCACCCTGCTCACTTGCGTTCCAAAAACGATTTCAGAATGATTGCGGCAGCTTCCATATCAATCAGGTCTCTATTTCTTCCTGTATCGACTCCCCGCGCTACCAGATTCTCAATGGCAGAAAAGCTGCTCAAGCGTTCGTCTTCGAAATGCACTTCGAGCCTGGTTTCTCGCACTAGCTTTTTGGCAAATGATCTGACTTTTGCTGCTTGCTCACCCTCTGTTCCATCCATGTTTTTTGGAAGACCGACCACTATGGCTTTAGCCTCGTGATCTTCGATGAGTTTGCAGATGCGAGCGACATCCGTCTTTGAATTTTTCCGGTGAACTGTTTCCACTGGCGTCGTCAACATGCCGGTGACATCGGACACGGCTACGCCGATCCTCTTGTCACCGACGTCTAGCGCTAATAATCGTCCCTTTTCCGTCACTTTGATCTTTTCAATCGGGGTTCAATTCGACCTATCTAAGATGCAAATATTAGCAACTTTCTCACGAATTGATGCGCAAGCTTCTGAGCCATCCGCCAAGCAAGACCTTATTGCCCAATGCATCTGGATGTTTGTTTTTAGGATGAACGACTGAGTGATGGTATTCAAAACTGTTCTTGTGATGGTGCAAAACGTCTGAGTTTTCTTACAAATGACGGATCGACCATGCAAACGCCGTCGCTGCAACTGCTCGCTGCTACGGAGCTGAGAAGCGCTTTGTCGTCAGGCAAAAGCGGCAAGCACAGCATTCCGGTTTGCAAAACGCGTGTCGATGGATTGCTGGTTGCCGCCACCATTGCGTCCAGCACTTGCGTAGCAATGCCGGGATCGAGCCAGACCGTGCCAAGCTTCACACTTCTAATCGCCAGCTCCAATCCTTTGTTGTTTCCGCTTAAAACATAGCCGTCCGCACCTGCATCCATCGCCGCGAAAATGTCTTCCGGGCTCATGCTGGCAGTTGAAATCAGGACTCGAACAGTAGGAAATCTTTCTCTGATTTGCTCGGTCAGCTCAATGCCATTGACTTCGCGCACGGACAGGTCGAGTAGGACGACATCGATATTCTTGCTGGTGAGACACTTCAGTGCGTCAACTTCCGTTGACGCTTTGTCGGCAATCGTCATGCCCTGACTGTTTGAAATGAAAGAGTACATGCCGCAACTGACTTCGTCGTTGCCTAATACAGCTAAAACTTGAATCGTTGGGGAAGTTGCCATAGGTCTCTCGAGGTGCAGAAATTCTATATACCCCTCAAAAGTCCCCTATAGACAACCGGAAATCGCCGATTTTATCTGATTAGCATATTTGACCTTGCCTGCTGAGCCATAATTTGATATACATCTAATTAGATGACTATCAAATTAGATGGAGGTCGAAATAAGACCCAAAGGAGCGCATTATGGTTTCGTCTACAGCAGAATTTACGGAAGTCCTGTCTTTTTTCAAAGCTCTGTCCGACGAGAGTCGGCTCAAGATAGTGGGGGCGCTTTCGTCTGAAGAGCGAAGTGTGGACGAGCTGGCTGGGATGCTCAATTTGCGTGCCCCGACTGTTTCCCATCACCTGGCGCGCCTGAAAGAGGTTAGCCTGGTTACAATGCGCACAGAGGGGACAACGCACTTCTATGCGCTGAATGTCGATGCTATGCGCGATTTATCGAAGCGAGTACTGGCTTTGAAGACGGTCGAGAATATCGGGCGTGTTGTGAGCGAAGATGCCTATGAGCAGAAGATTCTAAAAGACTTTCTTGTTGGGGAGCGCTTAAAAGAGATTCCAGCCAGCAGAAAGAAACGTGATGTAATTCTGCGATGGCTCGTCAATTTCTTCGAAGAGGGTAAGGAGTACACCGAAAAGGAAGTGAGCGCCATCATCGCAGTGCATCATCCAGACTTCGCGACCCTTCGCCGCGAATTAATTTGTGCGAAACTTTTGGATCGCGCAAAGGGTCTGTACTGGAGAATCTGAGCGGTCTTACTGACCGGTAGCCAAACGCCGATCGCCGATTTCAATCATGAGGTCGGCGATGCAATATGTGTTCTCGATAAGGGCGGTAAATTGCTTGCGCATTCTGTCGTCTGCCAAATAGTTATCGCCTTGTCTCATATTCGGCACTTTCAGCTCTTCAGACACGATGATTGCAGCCATAACGTGACGCAGCCAATATTCGTTCATTTATTCGTCTCCCTTATCTCTTGCTAGCTAAAAATTTGTTGCACAACATGTTTTAAAAATCTTTGATGCGCGCACTGCATTTAGTGCCAATTGTATTTCAGGCGCTCATTGACCCGAAGCAGGCGGACGCTGGTCGCCGACTTGCAGCATAGTTTCGACCAGACAATAGGTATTCTCGATTAGCGGTCCAAATTGACGACGCAAGCGTTCTTGAGGAAAGGGGTCGTCAACCCGCATATTGGGACCTTTGATTTCTTCGGATGCCATGTATACAGCCATCATATGGCGCAACCAATATTCAATCACTCGACATACCTCCGCATCATGGCTTCAAGCATACTGCAAAATTGGCTCAAAGTGGCGCTAAATCTTGTTGATCTGGATGCAAAAAAGGTTCCAAAACACCGCTCGCTGTTCCCAAGAGTCGAAAAATGTCATCGCATCTATTGCCGCAAGCTATTGCCGCAAGCTATTGCCGCAAGCTATTGCCGTTGTTTGGCCGCCTCAGTTGGTCCAGCTTTTGAGTCGTTTCAAGGTTATGCCTGTGCTTTTTAGAGCCGCAGCCACTTCCGCTGTATCTTTGTGCTTTATTGCCCATTTCGCAATAACGTATTTATGCCAGCCTTCATGCTGCGATACGAGATTCAAAAGAGACTCTGCAAAACCGAGCGGTATCGAGTCAATGTCACTGGCGAGCGCTGCGGCAACCTCCTGGCGCTCGTCGGATAAACATTCAATGACCAATTCCTTGCATTCTGAAAATTGGGCATGTTTAGCCAATGCGCGCAAGAGCCAGAGTTGATTGTCCGGCAAATACTCGCCTGATTCGATCTTCGGCAGTGCTGCTAGTTGCTGCTTCACGACCTGGCAAAGCGCTTTTGCCGAGGCTTCATGTGGATTTTCCCATAGCCATGCGGCCGGTGCCATGTGATTAACAACTGATTCATTGAGTATGAATTCCGATATGGCATCATGCGAACCGCTGGGCGTTTTTTCTGCATATTCAACGGCGGACCATACGTGCGGCCACTTTGCTGAAAGTGTTGGAGAAAACTCGGCACCGCGGGCGGTGTAGGCAGCTTCCGCTGCTTCACGAATTTCCATGTTGCTTGACCGCAAATAGTGCGCGATACTGTCGAGATCCAACTCAGGAAACTTGCCTACAGTCTCACATTCGAGCAAACGCCATTTGTGCCAGAGTTCTTTTCCGTAGGTGTCGAGTTGGCGGGCTTCATCGAGTGCCTTGGAAATCTTTTCCGTTCTGCCGATTGAGGGGTGTGCAGCAGCCAGAGCATTAGCTGCTCTGTAGTACATCAGTGTAACGGAGTTATCGTTGTCTGCCGGGTTGTAGAACTCTATGGCGGCAAATGCTTTCAATTTCTTGGCGTCCAGTTTTGGTGCCAGCGTTTCCAGAGCTCGCAGCGCCGCAACTTGAATGTCAGTGTCATTCTCACGAAGCAACCGGCCGATTTGCGGCAGCAAGTCTGTTTCACCCCAGCAAACAAGCGCATTGAGCGCGTGCGGAGAAACCCTCTGCTCATGTTCTTTAATCGCATGATCGAGAAGTTTCTTTAAACTTTGAATTACAATCTCGCGGGTTTTTTTATTCTCTATATCTTTCAAAACAGCGAGCGAACTTGACGTTTCGATCAGCAATTCTTCCCAGGGGATCGAAGCGAGGCGCGTTTCGAAATCGGCTTTGCCTGCGAGCGCACTGAAATACTCATCAATCAATTTGCACAGACGAGGAACTGCCGCTTTAAAGCCCATCAAACCAAGCAGCTTAACCGCGAGCGAGCGTTTGAAATTGTATTCTTCGGCGACATCCAACTGATTTAAGCAGCACTGTATAAGACGAGAATCCAGCGCGTCTTCTGCTTTGCCGATTGAGGGCAGCAGCAAGTCGGCACGATTGGAGCGGTCCACATAAATTGAGGACCAGAGAAATGGCTCAAGAACAGCGCAACCGTTTTGACCCAGCCATACTCCAATGTCCACGACTTCATCCACTGCATCGAAATTGTCGCGCCGATAGCCACCATCGCGCACCCAATCGAAACACTTCCAGTGAATCTCATATTGCCGAAAGGTTCTTGCCGCTTTCTCCAACTCAGCCATCGTATTCACATCAGTGACGCTCGACCACGCTTTCTCGAGGAGCGCTTCCACGCCCGATTCAGCTAGCCTCATCGCTTCATCTGAGGCGATTTGCATTCGGGAAGTTTCAGCCGCGTTGCTCTGCGCCTTTTCTTCCCTTCTTTCTTCCTCACGTTCAGGTTTGAGATCGAGTTTGAGAAACTCTTCCCTCACTGCATGAATGTCTTTGATCTGACCGATTTCTTTGCGTCCATTGCCGATTTCTTCAAGCAACACCACGAGATCTCGAACTATGCGCGCTGGATGATTGCGGTAAAGGTCGCAGCACTCCTTCAATTCCTCTTCTTGCTTGAACCAGAACAGGCGCCAGAGCAGATATAGAGCCGTGTGATATAGGCGTTCATTGCCTGATATTTTCAGTGATTCGTAAACCTTATCCAGCGATTTATTCCACGCCGGTCGGAAGCATTCTTTCACATTGCCCCAGTCTCTGCGACTGTCATAGTTGAGCAACTCGACGATCCACTGAGCGCGCCAGAAATGTCCGGTAACTATGTGTTTTTCATCCAGTTCGACTTGATAGCGTTGTTTGATGTTTTCATCATCACAATCTTCGTCTTCTGTGACAGTTTCTAGCCCGGAGCTTGCAGACCATCCTGCATAGCATTTATCTTCGAGTTTCTTCCAAGCTTTTCTCGCCACCTCTTTCGACAGCCGTTCGCGTGAAAACGCTGCGGAGACTGCCACTCGATAAGCGAACTCGTCGAGAGATCTGGACAGCACTTCATCCACATAGTATGTATCGTGACTCCAGAGAAAGACTGCATTGGGCTCTGGTTCTTCGCGCTTTGGAAGGAAAATGGTGGAGTAGACGTGATCGCTGTCGCCAAAAAATCCGATTTTAACCGCGCCCATGAAAACGGCGCCGAGGTCTTCGCTTTGGTTTTCCCATGGGTGTGATATCAGCGCTTCCCAAATGTTTCCGTCAAACGGTCTTGTGCTGTCGGCCGGCGAAAATGTCGGGTCGTTGACAGCAAAACTCAGAAAGCTATCTATCTCCGGACAGTTTGT
>JADYYD010000395.1 GCA_020853845.1 Candidatus Melainabacteria bacterium | reverse complement strand
TTTCAGTCACACCCTGAAATCCGGCGACGACAACGACGTCGTGCTGCTCGAGTTCCCTTCTTATCAGCTCCGCGTCGATATCGAGAATTCGCGCGGAGCCGTGCTCGTCGGTGGTGCTGATTCCAGCTTGCTGCCCAGTCAGCGATTTTGCCGAAAGACCTTTCTCTTTCAGGATCAAACTGAGCAACACAATCGAAACTTGCTCGCCGGTCGAGAGTAAGAGATCAAGTTCTCTTTGATCGGGAGTGGTGCTGCATTGCCGTGCAAGATTCAGCAGGTGATCGGTGGTGTCGCCCATAGCGGAGACGACCACAACCACGGGGTCCGGCCGGTAGCCGGCGATTACGTCGGCGACGTGCTCGATACGTCCGATGTTTTTCACGGACGAGCCGCCGAATTTGAGAACTTTGATACTCACGGTAGACTCCTTTCGTTTGGGTAGAAACGTTTATGCGTTGGCGCCGACAAGCTGTTTCTCGTTTGAATTTGAGAAACCTTTTGCACGAGGCAACACTGCATCGAGGTCGCGGATCAAATCTTCCGATTCTTCAATGCCGACGGACAGACGGATCAATCCATCGACGATGCCGAGCGGCTCGCGGACTTCTTTGGGGATAGGCGCATGGGTCATGGAAGCGGGATGGCAAATGAGTGACTTTACACCGCCCAGGCTTTCTGCGAGTTGAAATAGTTTTGTGTTGCTCACGACGTCTCTTGCGGCTTCTATGCCGCCTTTTACGACGCATGCAACGACGCCGCCGAAACCCTTCATTTGTTCGCGAGCCAGATCGTATTGGGGGTGACTCTCCAGACCAGGGTAATAAACTTCTTCGATTCCCGGGTGTTGTTCGAGGAAACGCGCAACCGCAAATGCGTTGCTTTGATGTTCTTTCATTCGGAGTGCCAGCGTCTTCACGCCGCGCAGAGCGAGGAAGCAATCAAATGGACCCGGCACTGCGCCGACTGCGTTGTTATGGAATTTTAGTACTTCGTAGAGTTCGTCATTGGAAGTTACCACTGCACCGCCGATGATATCGCTATGTCCGGAGATGTATTTTGTGGTGCTGTGAATTACGATATCTGCGCCTAATTCGATCGGGCGCTGGAAATATGGCGTGGCGAACGTGTTGTCGACTGCGAAAATCAACCCGCGCGATTTTGTCAGTTCTCCAACTTTGCGCAAATCTGCAAGCCGCAAAAGTGGATTTGTTGGTGATTCGAGCCAGACAAGTTTTGTCTTTGGTGTAATCGCGCGCTCGATGGCATCGATGTCTTTGCCGTCGATATAGGTGAAGGTCAGACCGTAGCGAGAGAAGACTTTTTCGAACAATCTGTACACGCCGCCGTAGACATCTTCACCAACTATGACGTGATCGCCGGCCGATAGCAGGTTTATCACAGTAGCGGCTGCCGACAGACCTGACGCTGATGCCAGACAGTATTTGGCGTTTTCCAATGATGCCAAACACTCTTCCAATGCCGAGCGCGTTGGATTGTGCGTTCTTGCATATTGATAGCCTTTGTTCTTGCCGAGTTCTTCAAGAACAAAAGTCGATGTTTGATAAATGGGTGTGATCAGGGCGCCTGTGCTGGGGTCCGGTTCTTGACCTTCATGAATAGCCTTCGTGGCGAAACAGTATTCTTGCCTTCCGGCTGTGGGATTAACTTGAGACATCGAAAAAACCTCCAAAACAAAAAGCCCCTTCTTCCGCACGGAAGAGAGGGCATTGCAACACTTATATCGGGTGAGCTTTAGTCTTTCAGACTTAGACTTGTACGCTGATCACGTGTGGCAATGGCACCCCCCTCCCGGAGGGCATCGGCATTACCATAGTTGTGGTCGAGCGATTAAACATGCCCCCATTATGGTCGGATTGCGGCGGTAGTCAATTTCCTGAGCCTGCAATGTAACGCCTGGCAAGAGCTTAGAGGCTTCTCAGGGGGCGAAACGTCCATCGGCGCCATGGTTGAGCCCGCTAAGGCTGAACTGGCGCGGCTTAACAGAACTCCACCGCTTTTGCCTAATAGATTAAGGTCAGGTTCTGTCCTTATTTTGCGATTTTGTGGAACTTGCGAAGCTTTCGCCAGTCCGCCGAGATTGGGTCCGGAATCAGCCAGGTTCTTCAGCATTGCAGTCCGGGTGTGTGTGATGAAATCGGTTTACTCCAAATTGTTGGTTTCCCTTTTTTGCGTTTTGGCGGTCAGCCCGGCCGTTTTCGCTGAAACGTCCGCCCATCCTGAGGTTTCGGGCACTGAACATACGAGCATCGAGAAGGCGACCCAGACCACTGTCGAAACACACGGTCCGGCCCCCGAAGTTATCGTCAATCCGGCGCCGACGACTGTAGAGACGAAGGCTACAGAAATCAAACCGGCAAATCCGGAGTCTATGGAATTCGGATACATTCCGAAGCTACGCCCTTTTGCCACTGGCGATGGGCGGTTTCAAGTGCACAAAGTTAATCGCAAAACCATGGCTTTGGCTCTGGGTGGCGGGGGAGTGAGAGGAGCGGCTCATGTAGGCGTTCTTCGCGTGCTTGAAGAACAGAAAATTCCGATCGATTACATCGTGGGCAATTCCATGGGCGCGATTGTAGGCGGTATGTACGCTGCCGGCGTGCCGTTTGAGGAGCTTGGTTCTGAGAGTAGCTTTCGCGATTTCCGCAAATCATATTTGCCGACATTTTGTGCCAAAGCGATTCGCTTGCCGCTGTCCGTGCTGTGGTCTCCGTTTCGCACAAAGCCGGTTGGCGTAATGTCCGGAAAAAAATATCAGGCATTCTTGGAGAAACACATACCAAAGGGCAAAGAGAATATTGAGGATTTGAATATCCCCTTTTCTGCTGTCGTCACTAATTTACTGGATGGTCAGGCATACCGCATAAGCGAAGGTAAGTTAGCAACTGCCATGCGCGCCAGCTCGACGCTCGCACCCATCGTTCGACCTGTGAAAATTGGGGACAAACTCTGCATTGATGGCGGAATCAGGGCCAATCTGCCGGCATCAGCCGCGCGAGACACCGGAGCTGATGTCGTAGTCGCTGTGCTGGTGGACGATCCGTTGCGGGAAATACCGGAAAAGAGAATGCGTCACTATCGCGCAGTTACCGAAAGGCTTGCGGACATTGTGCTTGCGGTAACCGACGAACATCAGTTGCAGTTTGCGGACATTGTGATAGCTCCCGATGTGAGCGGTATTTCGATATTCTCGGACAATGATGAAGACGTCGGTCGCGCAGTCGCAGCCGGCGAAGCTGCGGCGCGAAAAGCTCTTCCGCTCATTCGTAAGAAGATGGGACTGCCTGACACACAGCTTAGCGAGACGTCGAAGGGGCAGTAATAGCACGAAGGGGCAACTGAAGAACTGGGTATAAAGTCCACT
>JADYYD010000394.1 GCA_020853845.1 Candidatus Melainabacteria bacterium | reverse complement strand
GAGGAGCGTAATTATGAAGAAGGTGATTGCCATAGTCGCCGGCATTTTGGTCTTTGGCGTGGCAGTGATTCTCGGCATTGCAGCAACCAAGCCGAACGATACCCATATTGAGCGCTCGACGATAGTCAAGGCATCACCGGAAACAATCCTTTCCAACGTCAACAACTACAGAAAGTGGGCGGCTTGGTCTCCCTGGGAGAAGGTCGATCCTAATATGAAGCGCACTTACAGCGGACCCGAGAGTGGTAAAGGCGCCAAATATGCGTGGTCTGGAAACGACAATGTCGGCGAGGGTGACATGGAAATTCTCTCGACCGAGCCGACCAAAATCGTATTCAACTTTCACCAGGCAAAACCGTTCGAAGGCACAAGCACAATCGTTTTCACAGCCATTCCCGAGGGCGATGCATCGAAAGTCACCTGGGCGATGGACAGCAAAGACAACCCATTTATGTGCAAAGTCATGCAAGTTTTCATCAGCATGGATGACTGTTGCGGCAAGGAATTCGAAAAGGGTTTGGCAAGTCTGAAAACTGTGTCCGAAACTTCCGCATCTACGGCTCAAAACGCTGGGGATGCCAATGATACTAAAGACGCCGCAGACGCACCCGCAACTGCAAAAAAAGAGAGCAGCGATGGTTAAACACTACTCGGAGCAGCTCGACAGAACGTTTTTCGCACTGTCTGATCCGACGCGCCGTGCCATCATAGGCAATCTCGCGGCCAAAGGTGCATGCTCGGTATTGGAACTGGCAGAACCTTTTCAAATGTCGCTTCCGGCAATCTCGAAACACCTGAAATTGCTCGAAAATGCGAATCTGATCAGCCGTCAGGTGCGTGGTCGCGTTCACTATCTATCTCTTTGCGCGGAGCCGATGTCCGAGGCAAACGAGTGGATTGAAGCCTATAAAAGGTTTTGGAACCAACAGCTAGATTCATTTCAGCAATACGTAGAAGCCAAAGCGTTCAAAGAGGAAGAAAATGACAGCAGCGACAAATAAAGCAGAAGTACTGACTCTCGACGTCACGCGAGTCGTAAAGGCGCCTGTAGAGTTGGTTTATAAAGCCTGGACCGAGCCGGAGCAAATGATCAACTGGATCGGCTGCACAAAAACTCAATCCGTCAAAGCGACAAGTGACCTGCGTGTCGGCGGCGAATATCGCTTTGAAGTAAGTTGCAGCGATGGCGAGCAAGTGTGCATGTCCGGCACCTATCAAAAGGTCGAGCCGAACAAAAGACTTGTTTACACATGGAATAACACGTCCTCGGAATTTCCGGCAAAGGATACACTTGTGTCCGTCACTTTTATCCAACAAGACGACAAGACCGAGATTCGCCTGACGCACTCGAATCTCAACGATGCCAACTGCCTGCACGGGCACACATTGGGTTGGACAGCGTCACTCGAAAGATTCGTTGGTCTTTTCGAGTAAAGCTAAAAACGATTCGCACAAACACTCAGGAGAAAGACAATGCCAGCAGCAAAGAATTGGAAACCGGAGCATGTTCACACCGTGACTCCGTATTTGATCATCAAAGATTGTGCGAAAGCCATCGACTTCTACAAGAAGGCATTCGGCATTGAAGAGATGCATCGCATGTGCTCACCGGACGGCAAGATCATGCACTCTTGTTGCAAACTCGGCGACAGCGCGATTTTCTTCTGCGATGAGATGGATGATAAGAGCTGCGGTGCCAGTCCATCTACATTGAATGGCTGCCATGCAACTTTGCATGTATTCGTCGAAGATGTCGACAAAGCATTCCAAAGAGCTGTCGATGCAGGCTGCACACCAATGATGCCGCCCATGGACATGTTC
This sequence comes from Candidatus Melainabacteria bacterium, assembly GCA_020853845.1. Taxonomy (GTDB): domain Bacteria; phylum Cyanobacteriota; class Vampirovibrionia; order Obscuribacterales; family Obscuribacteraceae; genus QKMZ01. Next base: position 922 of record JADYYD010000394.1, on the reverse strand, counting down.
TGGGGTGATCGCTACACCCGTGTCACCGACCCATTCGGACAAGGCTGGAGTCTGGCAACTCACAAAGTTGAAATGACCCCCGAAGAAATGCAAAAAGCAGGCGACGAGTTCTTCAAGAACATGCAGGCTTGCGCCTCTAAGGCATAGTTACGGATTCGTTAGTTAAGGCAAGAGGCTTCGCTTTCTGCGGAGCCTTTTGTGCTAACATCATCGGCGCATATTCTGTAAAGAGGTTGCGAAAGGCTATGAATTCAACAGCTCCAAAAGTCGCCCCCGCCTTGCGAGCTTTGCTCGAGCGTTTAATAGATTACGCCGGTATCTATCCTCCGGCAGCTCTGCCTCTGGATAAAACGGTCGAGAATTTCGCGCAATATCAATGCAGTGATTTCTCTTGGATGTTGCGTTGGTTGGTCGTAGGCAACAACGAATTGCCGAATGTGCCGAAGTCTTTAAACGGCACGATCTCTCTTTTGTCGGAAACTGATGATGCGCGGGCGGCAACATTGGAAACGAAGACTGTCGTCAAAGCAAAACATCCGGTCTATTGCGAGGTGGCAGTTGCGAATCTGGGTGAACTCGATGCAGTAAAAGAGGCAGGATGTTTTGCGAAAATTCGCACAGGTGGTGTGAAACCGGAAGCAATTCCTTCGCCGAAGGAAGTTGCTGCTTTCATCGAAGCTTGCGCGGAACGGCGTTTGCCATTTAAAGCTACCGCCGGATTGCATCATCCGATTCGCGCAGAATATGCTCTTACATACGAAGCCGATGCACCACGGGCGGTGATGCATGGATTTTTGAATGTATTGATGGCGGCGGCATTCGCATGGCAGGGTGAAAAACATATTGAAGCAATCGTGGCGGAGACCGACGCATCTGCATTTTCTTTTGGAGAAGAAGCGAAGTGGCGCGGGCTTGCTCTCTC
>JADYYD010000393.1 GCA_020853845.1 Candidatus Melainabacteria bacterium | reverse complement strand
TCGCTTGTATGAAGAAGCGAACAAGCTTGGACTACCTGTAGGAACTATGGTGCGGATGTGGGTGATGGAAAGGCTAAATCAAAAATCCGCATAGACAATCTCCGCCAGGTAGCAACCTAGCCGATCGGTGCCGGTTCTTTGTCTTTGTCTTTGTCTTTGCCTTTGCTCTTCACGGATAGAGACGGTTTCTTCAAACTGGTCAAGCGCATCAAAATCTCTTCGCCAGTCGCAGGTATGTTCAGTTCCGGCACTTGCCCTTTTGCGGCAAATGCCAACGCATCTTTCACAGCGGCCCAGACTGCCAATCCCAGCAAGAGCGGCGGTTCACCAACAGCTTTGCTGCCGCGAACATTCTCAGTGTTGTTGGGATTTTCGATAAAATTGCAATTGAGCGCAGCCGGAATGTCTTGTATGTTCGGAATTTTGTAAGTGGTCGGCGAATAGGAAAGCAACGCGCCCTTATCCGAATACTTCAACTCTTCGTTCGTCACCCAGCCCATACCCTGAACGAATCCGCCGATCACCTGACCGCGGTTTATTCCAGGGTTAATGGATTTGCCGACGTCCATCAAAATATCGATGCGCTCGACTTTCATTTGTCCGGTAAAGCGATCGATTACAACTTCAGCTACACACGTGCCGCAGGTGAAATAAAGGAAAGGCGCACCTTGACCTTTGCTCCAGTCGAAGTCGATTCCCTTGGTCGCATAATAGCCACGCTCGCCGAGGCTGATGCGCTGGCGATATGACATGACGACGAGGTCTGCCCAACTGATTTTGTTCTGCGGTCGGCGCTCGTCGAAGACAAATCCATCCTCGAAAACTATTTTGTCAGGATAGCAGCCTATGCCGATTTCCACGCTGTCGAAATGTTTTGCAGCCACCTCGGCCATCGATAGTTTGATTTTTTGACAGGCGTTAATGGCGGCGCTGCCGTTCAAATCTGTTGCTGACGATGCGGCAGTAGCCGATGTGTTGTTGTTTTTCTCCGTGGACGTCGTCATCACGATCACCTGATCGGGACTTATGGAAAACTCGTCCGCGACCAGCATTTTGATGTTGGTGTTGACACCCTGACCCATTTCGGTAGCACCGGTGGAAACTTGCACGCTTCCATCTACATAAACATTGACGAGCGCATTGGCCTGATTGAGAAACTTGGTGGTGAAAGAGATACCGAACTTGACCGGCGTGAGTGCGAGCCCTTTCAAATGAGTCTTTGATTCCGAGTTGAATTTTTCGACGGCCTTGCGACGATTTCTATAGTCAGAACTTTCGATGACTTCGCCGAACAACTGAGGCAGGGTGTTGTGCTTCAGCAATTGACCGTAATGCGTCGTGTTGCGCTCGTTGATTCCATACACGTTCGCCAGCCGCACATCGAGTGGATCTTTCTTCAAATAGGCGGCAACGTCTTGCATGATATTCTCAATTGTCGCCACGCCCTGCGGTCCACCAAAGCCACGAAAAGCAGTCGTGGGAGGATAGTTGGTCCTGCAGATCTGACCTACCACTTCGACATTCTCAATGTAATAAGCGTTGTCGATGTGCGTTAGCGCTCGACCAAGGACTGCCGGCGAAAGATCGCACGCGGCACCGCCGTCGGCATATAGATGCGCTTTCAGCGCAAGCACCCGCCCGCTGTCATCGAATGCGACCTCGTAATTGTTTTGAAATGGATGACGCTTGCCGGTGAATTTCATGTCGTCATCTTTGGTGTAGATAATTCGCGCCGGACGTTTTGTCTTGAGCGCCACAAGAGCTGCCATTCCGGCCGGATGCGTAGCTTGCGATTCTTTGCCGCCGAAGCCGCCGCCCATGCGTTTTATCACTACGACAATTTGATTTTGTTGCAAGCCCAAAACCCGAGCCAGCACTTGTTGAATTTCGCTCGGATGTTGTGTCGAAGAGTGAACCAATAACTGGTCATACTCGCCGGGAATTACAAGCGCGCTTTGAGATTCCAGGTAAAAATGCTCCTGCCCGCCGATGATAAAAGTGCCTTCCAGTCTATGCTTTGCTTCGCTGAAAGCACGCTTCGCGTCACCACGGGCGATGCGATATGTTTTGTCGATGAAGTCGTTTTTGGCAATCGCCGCATCAATCGTCAGCGACGGCTCGACTTCTTTAACCTCGATCTTGACGGCTTTCTTCGCCTTCGCCAGAGCGCGGCGGTTTTCGGCAGCGATGACAACAATGGGCTCACCGATAAAGGAGACATGATCTTCGCAAAGCAAAACTTCGTCTGCAATCATGGGTCCGAATTTATTGATGCCGCCGAGTTCCTCTAAATCCTTATATGTATAGCAACCGACGACTCCCTTGATTTTGAGCGCTTCCGTACAATCGACCGACTTGATGTGCCCTTTGGCGATCGGGCTGCCGACAAAATCGACAAGCAGTTCATTCTTAGCGAAAGGCATGTCGTCGATATAAATCGACTCGCCACTGACGTGGCCGACAGCCGAATCATGCGGAATGTCTTTGCCTACTATGGACATACGAGTGCAAGCTCCTTCTCGTCCGCTGTTTCAAAAAAGAATTTTTCCATGATGTTCGCCGCCAACTGCAAGCGATAATCTTTCGATCCGCGCACATCGCTTATCGGCGTAATCTCCTTCATCGCGACTTCACCGGCTTGCCGGAAAGTGTCTAAATTGAACGGTTTGCCGTTGAGAAACTCTTCGGTCTTAGGCAGTTTCAAAACAACAGCCGCCACGCCCCCATATGCAACTTTGGCATTGGCGATTTTATCGCCCTGGCGCTCGAGACTGATCGCCGCGGTAAAACTGGAGATGTCCAGATGCTCACGCTTAGAGACTTTGTAGAGCTTGAGTATGGTTGATTTAGACGGCATCGGGATGTGAATTTTGACAATGATTTCGTCTTCGGTCAAAACCATCTTTCTATAGCCGCTGTACAACTCGCTGACTTTGATACGGCGATTTCCCTTCGTGCCCGCCACCTCGACTTCAGCACCCGAGACGAACAAGAACGGCAGAGAATCGGCAATTGGAGAACCGTTGGCAATATTGCCGGCGAGGGTTCCTGCATAGCGAATTTGCGGCGAGCCGAAAATCCAGAGTATGTGGTGAAACTCGGGCAGCGCGGATTGGAAAAATTCCTCAAGGCGGCGAAGAGTAACTCGCGCACCTACTTCAATTGTTTCAGCACTGGTTTTAAGCTCACTAAGCCCGCTCACGTGAGTAAGCACCATAATCTTTTGCGGTTCGATCCTGCCCTTGTTCAAATTGACGCAAACATCAGTGCCACCAGATACGATGACAGCAAAAGGATTCTTGCTTCTAAACTCGACTGCCGATTTGATATCGGTCGGTTTGAAAAACTCCGACTCCGAGCCCTTTACCATCACCGGCTCATCATGGTGTCTCTTGAAAGTGCTCACCAGCGGCGCGGGGGGATAAAGCTGTGCGAGCCGTTTGTATTGTTTTTCATCAACACTCATCGCCGCTTTGATAATCGATTCGTACCCTGTGCAACGGCACAGATTGCCGGTAAGCGCATCACTGACGGCGGCACGATCGGGCTTGCACTGTTTATCATCCTTTGTGCACGACTCGAATAGCGAACACATCGCCACGATAAACCCGGGAGTGCAATAACCGCATTGAGCGCCGTGGCAATCGACCATCGATTGCTGAATTCTGTTCAACTCGCCGTCGATCTTCAAGCCTTCGACTGTGACGATATGAGTGCAATCGAGCTGATACATGTACTGAATGCAAGCATTCACAGGCACATACTCTAAGCTTTCTCGATTCCCGCTGCCCGCGCCCGTATCCAACCGGCCCAGAAAGACGGTGCAGGCGCCGCAGTCACCCTCTGCGCAAACAACTTTGGTCCCGCATTTGCTGAGCTCGTAGCGCAAATAGTCCGACAACGGCATGAATGCATCATCGCCTTTGACGCGATGCTCTACCCCGTTGACGTACAAAAGAACAAAGTCTCTCATCCAGCTCTCCTGCCAAATTAGTGACCCCTGGCCGGACTTGCCCCAGCCCGCCGCGCATATCTTCTGGATATGATAACCTGCCGGCCGCCGTATCAACGCACTTCGCCGTCAAATTCAGAATTCAGGATGTTTCGGATCGCTAGCTGGCGCCGCCCACCGCTCTCTGGCTGCGCTGTTCGCTATTTGGCTGCGCTGTTCGCTATTTGGCTGCGCCGGCCGCTTCCTGCTTCACGGCTGCAAGACCTTCGGAGAATGGCAGAGCTTCGTCATAGATGGGCTCGATTGCCAGTTTGCCTTTGTCATTGAGGTATCCCCAGCGCCCGCCTGCCAGCTTCACAGCAGCCAGTCCTTCTTTGAAAGGGGTGGCGGCGTCGTACTGAATTTTGGCGATTGTTTCGCCCTTGGTGTTGAGGTAGCCCCAACGCAAGTTCTGGCGAACTCTGCCGATACCTTCGGAGAACGGCTCGACTTGATCGTATTCGGCGGGGATAACGACATTGCCCTTGGCGTCCAGGAATCCTTGCTTGCCCTTGGCGGTCGTGATGGCCAGACCGTCATGAAAGAGTGATGGCAGCTCGGTTTCGTTTTTGTAGATGATGACGCCGTCTCTGTCGATGAGACCGGTTTTCCCTTCTCTGGTGTGTACTTCGGCAACACCGTTCTTATACGGGACGGCGTCGCGATACTCTTGCTTGATGACCAGCTTGCCTTTGTCGTCCACGAACCCCCACGGCTTCCAGGTCGGCTCGTAGTCGAGCTGTACGGCGGCACGCCCCTCAGTCATCGGCTTTACGCGGAAGTGGCTCGGATAAACAATCTGCTCCCCTTCTTTGCCGATGAAGCCCCAGGCATTATTGAGCTTTACGGCTGCTGTGCCGTCCGAGTAAGGCATTGTGTTTTCGTATGTGGGCTGCACGCAAACACGACCATTGAGGTCGATAAAGCCCCATTTCTCGCCGACTTGCACGGCGGCGCGCCCTTCGGAGAAGGACTCGGCGGTGTTGTACTGCGGAGGAATGACAAAAGTCCCTTTCTTGTCGATAAAGCCCCAGCGCCCGCTCTTCATCACCGCCGCGCGGTCCTGAGAGAAGGACATGGCCGCTTCGAATTGAGGCGGGATGGCAACATTGCCGGTCGTGTCGATATAACCCCAGCCGGCAGTGGCGGCTTGCTGCGGAGCTTGCTGCTGTTGCGCGCAGCCGGTCAGCATTGCCAGCGACATCATCAAGGTTACGGCTAACTTTTTCATTCTCGATTACACCTTCTGTGAGACCCCTGGCCTCCAAGTCTGCTTATATCCAACTACTGTAAACGCTTGTCTATATGTTGGCTCCCCTTGACTGCAAATTGCCTTCAACAGAAAAGCATCATGACAACAAATACTAACGCCTTTAATTTATGTCCGCCCAAATACACCCGCGGCAGTTCAAAAAACAGTTTACTACGCCTTATGGGATAAATTCGAAAATCTCTTGTCAGCCGAAATGGTTGGACGCCCGGCCTCTTCTTGCTGGAAACTTACATTGAGCTTTTAAACTTTCACCAGCTTGCAACTGGCATTGCGCCAACCGAGAATTCCACCATCGAGGCTGAACGACCGATATCCGCGCGTTTGCAGATAGGCGGCGTAGCGGGCGGTTTTCTCGCCGACCGGGCAGACAAGCAGGATTGGGCGATCTTTGGGAAACGGATCGGCAGCGTCGATCATGGTTTCGAACAGTTCCCAGGGAATGTTTATGGCACCTTCCAGAGTAGTCATTTTGTAGGCAAGGTTACCGCGAACGTCGATGATGAGCGGCTTTTCGTCATCTATCCAGGTCTGCGCCTTATCAACCTGTACAGTAAATCTCTCTTTATTGCCTTCCGGATCAAAATTGAAGGCACGCAAAGAACCGGGCTTCATCTCAAGTCCATACAATTCCGGGCGACGCTGACGAATGTAATCGGTATACCATTCGACTCTGTCGCAAGCGATAAACACAGCATTCTTGCGCTCGGTCAGTTGCTCGTCCAGCTTTCTCAAATAGCGCACGGCTCCGAGATAACTGGCTCCGCTTGTCGGTCCGCACAAAAGCCCCGCGCCGCGAATCAGCTCCATCATGGCGTCTACGGATTCGCCGGAGTCGACGTACACGAAGTCATTGTAATTTTCCTTGACGAAAAGGCCTGACTCCCACATTTGATCGAGACTGCGAATGCCTGGAATAAAGTCGTTTTTGCTCGCGCACACACCAACCGACACAAGCTCCGGATTGCCTTCGTCTCTGATGCGCCGCGCCGCACCAAGAGTCGATCCGCTTGTCCCCAACCCGCCGAAGAAGAAGTCGACTTTCTTCAAATCGTCGGCTATCTCTTTGCCGGTCGAGTTGTAGTGAACATCGGGATTTTTTGGATTGGTGAATTGCGACGGAAAATAATTTTTCTCAGGATTATCTTTGACCATTTTTGCAATGAGAAATTGCGGATCGTTCGGATCGTTCGGATCGAAACACTCGCTGCCGCCAAGCACTTCTTCGATGTCGGCGCCCAGCATGCGCACGATGTCTTTTACACCGTCCACTTTTGCCAGATAAGTAATCAAACGCGTTTTTACGCCGTACATATTGGCGATAACTTGTAACGCCTTAGCTGTATTGCCGCTGGAATTTTCGTAAATCGTTTTTCCTTTGGCTTGAATTTCGTCGATATCGTCTTTGATGATTCCCCAGGCGATGCGGTCTTTCACCGATCCGAATGGATTCATCAATTCCATTTTCGCGTAAAGGTCGATATTCTTCAGACCATGAACATGCGCTGGAATTTTCAGCAGTGGCGTGTTGCCAATCATGTCGGTTATGTTTTCGTACTTCATGGTTTGATTCCTCCGGCGATTGCCAGCGGGTTGTACAACTCATCGAGGAACCAGCGAAACTCGCCGGGCGCGCTCTCGATGACGGCAATCTTTCTTGCAATCGACTGTTCCAACACATGCGTTTCTGCAAAATCCATCTGATATGCGGCGGTGTTTATAAACGCAACTGCATCTCCGGTTTGCGGTACATGATCGGGGAAGGTCTTGTGATACTGAATCATGTCATGCGTCAAACACAGATTGCCCACATACATGACACCCTTATCCGCCGGCTTGCGGTCAGCGTTTCTATAAATCACAACCGGGTCGGTCATCAGTTTCAACTGAGTCGAATTGAGGTTGGTGCGATTCATATCGAGCACAGCCAATTGCTGATTGAGAATAGAATGTTTGGCGAAATTGACATGCGCAAGAGTAATGCCGCACTGATCTAAAAGTGCGCGGCCCGGCTCTATATGCAGCTCGAACATATTGTCGGAAACAATTCGCGCTGTCGAATATCCGTCAAACGCAGGCAGCGGAGTATCAATGACCGACGCGAAATCTTCATGCCCGTCGTTCTTATGATAGTGCTCCATGAAATTGGCCGCGCCCTTGAGCAGTCCATCTTCGCGGTGAAAGCCAAGCCCGGAGTCGTTCCACGTAAGCGATTCCCGATTTCCCAAAACGGACGATTTCAACTCTTCTACATAGGCATTCCATTCGTCCTGATCGGCGGCATAGCGAATACGGTAACCGCCGCCGATATCAATCGCTCTGGGAGAAAGTCCCAATTCCAGACACCTGAAAGTCAGTTGCAAACACTCTTCAATGGCTGGTGGACGGCGAATGTAATCGCCGGCATTGAAGTGAAATGAAAAGCCATGAAAATCGATTCTATCTTTATGCTCCAGGAGAAAATCGATAAGCGCCGGAGCATTCTTCACTGAAGTTCCGAACGCGCTGTCCTGCGCAGTAAACTTCACTCTGCCCGGCTCGAAGCCGTCAAGCCGCACCAGCACGCGCGCTTTCTTCGTCGGTGAATAATTCGCCAGTTGCGCGATCTGCTGCAACTCGGTGATATTGTCGACGTTGATAAGCACATTCTGTTGAACACACAGCGACAAGTAATCAAAATTCTTGGGACCGGTAGCCTCGATGCGCCCGGGGTAAAAACCGCTGGACAGGGCGCTTTTCAGCTCGCCTTCGGATGAAACGTCGAGCCCGACTTTTGTTGTCGCTGCCTGCTTTTTCATTGCCAGAGACTTGTTCGGCTTAGAAGTATAGAAAATCGTGCCTTGCAGTTGGCGATCTTTATAGACCTGCTCGAAGCGGCCGATGGTTTCTTCAATATGCTCGGGAAAGAGCACATTGAGCGGCGATCCGAGTCCATCTATGAGCGAAAAAACCAGTTTTTCATCAGAGAGAAAACGTTTGATCGCCGGGTGAATTGCCGGGCGCACTTTCGGCCGTTTTCTATCGACAGAACCCGCGCCGCCCGCCAGCATGTCGTCCGCCAGGCACTGGTCCGCATTCTTCGTACTTGTCGTACTTGTCGTACTTTTTTCTTCCTCTAGCCGCGTGTCGAGTTTGCTCATCACACTGCACCCGCCAACTCGGGAATGTACAGGAAGCCAGGATCAATCTGCCCTGCGACATCGCCATAACCGGTTTTTACCCACTGCTTCTCATTGAGCTTTAAATGCAGCTTGTGAAGCATTTCAAGTCTGCGCGCCGGGCTGATGATTGGCTGATGCGCCTCGTTTTCAATAATGCGCATGATTTGCGTGAGCGCCGGATCGAGCAATTCTCCCCCGACCACTTCTCCCCTTTGCCGCGCCTTCTTCAGCCTGGGCATTGCGGGAATAGAAACCAGCAACGATTTATCCACAGTCTTGCGAATAAATTCAATGTCGTCGGCATCTTCGACTTTATTTCCCACCAGGTGCACCAGCCCATCCATGCCAGACTGGCGCGCCAGGTCTACATACAGCTTGCATACCTCGGTCGATTCGGGAGTCGGCTCGGCGATAAGTACAATCGCGTCGAACTGCAAGTGCATCGAATATGCAAAAGCATCGGTCCCGGCAACCATGTCGCAAACAACCGTGAAATCAGGCGAAGTTACGCAGTGCGCGAGAATATTTTCTGCGACGAATAAGTGCGAGTGATAGCAAGTCTGTCCAATTCCGTCCTTATCGTAAGAACCAACGGTCATCAAATTGACGACAGGGTAATCGGATACCTTTGCGCAAAACGGCAGGAGTCCGGGCTCGGCGGCATTACGCACCAGATTGGAGCCGGCGCCTGGGGGTGTCGTAGGCAAGAATTTGGAAACATCTTCGATTCGTTTGTTATCGCCTTTCAGGAAATTGCGAATTGATTCGGCAACTTCAGGGCGCGCCATCAGTGTGCTTTCGTCGACTTTAACGCCCAGCAATCCTGCCAGATTCATATTGAGATCGGCGTCGATCGCCAACACATTTCTCCTGCGCACCTGCTGCAAATAACGAATGAACAAGGACGAAAGAGTGCTTTTGCCCGATCCACCTTTTCCAACAAACGCGATTTTCATCCTAAGCAGCTCCTTGAAGTTCCTTTATATTTTCGACTGCATCGATTATCAAATCGGCAGCTCTGCGGATTTCCTGATGAGTAGTAAAACGACCAAATGACAGGCGAATGCTTTCGCGGGCGGCCTGGTCACTGCCGGTAGTGGCACGGACAACGTGGGACAATTTGGCGCCACCGCTGCTGCAAGCCGCACCGACACCAAAGGCGAGATCAGGCAGCGCCATAATCAAAGTCTCAGTATCTACACCGGGAAAACGAATGTTCAAAATTCCAGGGACGTTCCATTGAGGGTGTGAATGTCCATAGATAATGGGTTTCAACCAGCCGATGCGGCTCAAGAAGGCCCAGCGCAAGCCACGCAAATGAGCAGTATCGTTTTCGATCAAGCTGCACGCTGTTCCGAATCCGACACAAAGCGCCGCCGGCAATGTGCCCGAGCGAAGACCCGATTCCTGCCCGCCGCCGCTGTTAATAGGCGACAACAGTTGTCTGCGCTCTTTGCGAACGTACAAAGCGCCGATGCCTTGCGGTCCGTATACTTTATGCGCCGACAAACTGGCGAAATCTATGCCGAAATCGACACTGAATTTCGACTTTCCGAGCGCCTGCGCAGCGTCGCAGTGGAAGAGCACATCGCGCCCCGCGAGCATTTCCGTGATCTCTTCTATCGGCTGAATGACGCCCACTTCATTGTTGACGGCCTGCACGCAAACCAGCCCGGTTTCAGGTCTCAAAGCGCGCTCGATCATATCCGCCTCGATCATTCCGCACGGTTTGACGCCCAAGATTGTCAATTCGAAACCGGTTTTGGCAAGCTCCTTAAGCGGCTCAAGAACACTCGCGTGCTCGACCTGTGAAGTGATGATGTGCGTTTTTCCCAGCGCGCGCAAATGCTGCGCGATGCCTTTTATAGCCAGGTTATTGGCTTCAGTAGCACCGGATGTAAAAACAATTTCTCCAGGCTCAGCGCCGATACTTTCCGCAACTTGCCGGCGAGCAGCTTCCACGCTGTTGTGCGCAGATGCGCCATAGATGTGATGCCGCGCGTGCGCGTTGCCGGTCTGCCCCTGCGACATTACGCCGTACATCGCATCCAGCACGCGGCGGTCCAAAGCCGTTGTGGCGGCGTTATCCAGGTAAATCACTGATTTTGCCAATGGCGCCATTTCGTTGCTCATGAAATCCAAAGTAACACGAAAATGAAAACGGTTATCGTTTTATTCCAAACCATTAAGTGAGGCGGTCCCACCTATCCCCTACCGGGGGTTACCGGGCGCCTGTTTGGCTTTGAGTGAATTGGGATGCTAAGTATGCGCCTTAATTTGCCTATATAGATGATTTAAGAGAGAAGCTTTATCTTAGATGGCGATCAACTTAGAGCTGAAAGCTCACCAGGCGGCGCTTTGGATACCTAATCCTTCCCTAATTGTTTCTTCAAGGCCGCCCATCGCTATTCATCGCCCGAAACGACGAGCTGGGCGTGACAAACAACTGAATGTCAGGCTAAAGTGGATATATGAGTACAACAAACCTGCTCGCGAAGATTCTGATAACAACGACTGCGGTCATGATTTCCATGCCGGGGGTTGGCGCTCAGCAGAAAACCATCGACGGCGATGACGACGAATGGTTTATGGAAGAGACGACGGCGAAGGATAAAAGACCTGCCGC
>JADYYD010000392.1 GCA_020853845.1 Candidatus Melainabacteria bacterium | reverse complement strand
GGGAATAGTCTTGTGCGGCATTTTGAACAGAAGCAATAACTGCCCTCGCCAAGATGCCCGAAATCAGCCATTTTAAAGCCGACAGGCAACCAGGCGCGGGTGGCAACCAGCCGCCGATCAAGCCCTTTCAGTCGTCGCTGATAAATTGTCACGTACTCATGGCGGCAAGTTGATGGGTCTTGAGTCATCTTGCAAAAATCCCGGGAAACCTACTTATATATATGCACTTTTATGCACGGGGAAGACATGCTGCTAATCACGGTATATCGAAAAGATATCGAACCGCCGATTACTGCTTTACTACCGGATACTCTTTGAGGAGCCTTCCTCGCCAGTATATGACCACGGCCAGGCGGTGCTCAGCTTTGACAATCGAGGGGCAAGAAAAATAAAGGGTTCGCGAGCCGCCCTTCTCCAGTGGAGGCGAGTCGGGGGTTGCCACCGGCAGGTTAACCGAGCCGGAGGCACGCTTTGAAGAGTTGTCGAAGAAGACAACTTTGAGAGCCAAATCTTTGACCGGGCGTCCGCTGATATTGCGAATGCGAATTTCACCTTCAGGTGTAAAACTTCCACGGGCAAGCCAGATTCTGCTGGAGCTCAGGGCTATCGGCGGCACTCTTTCAAAGTATTCGTCGGGCTTTGACGCAAGACTATTTTCATCTTCATTGGCTTTATCCGACTTGTCGTCAGGCTTTCCAATCAGCAAAGAGAGTTGCTCGGCAACTCTTTCCGCCCGAACCTTTATCGATGCGGACTCTTCGCGCTTTCCTTCTTTTGCCAGTCTTTGACTCCAGTCAAGAAGAGTTGCTTCCAACTGTTTCAAAAGCTCGGGCTTATCGCCCAGATCAAGTGCGTCTTCTAATGCGCGCACGGCACCTGGAAAATTTTGCAGCTTCAGATCTATGTTGGCGAGAAGCGCGTAATTTTCTACGCTTCTCTCCTTGTCGCAAAGCTCAATCAAAGCACTTTGCGCCGCTTGGAAATCATTCTTGTCGCAGAGCAAACTGATTAAGCGATGTCTGGCTTCCAGGTTGTTTGGGTCAGCCTTCGATACGTGATCGTAATTGGCGATGGCACCATCGATGTTTCCCAACTGCGTATATATCAAGGCAAGACTCATTCTGGTGACGGGCTCGTCCGAAACTTTGAGCGCAGTTTCCAGTAATTCGGCTGCCTTCTTGATGTCCTTCTCCTTCACCTCGGCAAGTGCAGCCAATTGCCTGTAGCAGTCGCTGAGGCGATGAGGAATCAGCGAGCGAAGCGGCTCACTGACAGCCTCGGCATGTGAGTTTGCTTCTTTCAAATGTGCAACCGCCGCAGACAGGTCGGTTTTGCGCAAATCTTCTTCCGCCCACGCCAGATACAAACGGGCGCGTTCATCCGCACCATCGTGCGCACTCATAACTGAGGCTGCTGAGTTGAAGAGCTTTTCGGCTTCTTCAAAATGGCCCTTAGTCGTGTAGTAGCTCGCGTATGCACTGACTACTGGTGCCAACTGCCTGCCTGCAATTCGCAGGCGCAGTGCCGTGTCCAACGCAAGACGCCCTTCGGCAGGGCGATCCGTTGTGAGATAGCCTTGGGCGAGATAAGGATATATATTGGGATCATCAGGACGTTCGCGAGAGAGCTTCTCAAGAATGGGAACAGCAAATGCTGATTTCCCCGATTTAATTAATTCAACTGCTTGCTCGAACTGCGTCTTTTCAGGTCTTCCGAAAAAAATTGCCAAAGCCACAACTGATGCGCCAAGAAGGACAAAAACTATCCAGCGCCATTTTTTCGAACCACTGACTGTGGCTCGATCTGCGCCGGATCTTTCTTGCGCATCGACGTTAGACATAAAAGCTTCTCAACTGAAGATATAAGGTATATGCGAGACTCATCAAAGTTATAATAACGTGCAATATGACCACTGATATAAATCTGACTCCGACTGCATCACTCATCGAAATCGCCAGAGGCGACGGAACCAACTCGTCCGCGCCGATTACCGGCAGAACCTGGGGCACAGCATCCGAATGCCGCGCTGCAGCTTTGCTCATTCACGGACTGGGCGCGCACAGCGGCTGGTTCGAAGCGCTCGGTCGCCGTCTCAAAGTCAGACGCATGTTTGCTGTTGCTCCGGACCATGTAGGTTTCGGCAAACGTCGCAAAGAGTCATTCCAAAGCTTTCACCAGTGGCTTGACGACACTGCAACCGCGTACAACTATGTGCGCGAGAAAGTGGGCGACAAACCGATATATCTCATGGGAAACAGCATGGGAGCTCTGGTTGCGCTCAAGATTGCCAATCGCATTAAGCCCAACGGACTGGTCTTATTTTCGCCGGGTTTTGACGGACATCCGCAGACGTTCGACATTCTCTTCCGTGTCCAATCGGTGTGGAATGCGCTCACCTCCCCGGAAACCGAGCTGGCGCTGCCGTATTCGCCGGACCAGGTGACGCGCGATGCCAATGTGCGCAAGTGGATCGAAGCTGATGCAGAAAGGCGTTTCAAACTTCCGGCAAAAATGCTTTTCGAACTTCTGATGCTCTCTCAAGATGTGCAAAACCGCGTCAAGTCAGCTCCTTGCCCGGTACTGATGCTGACCGCCGGTCACGAAAAAATCGTCAACAACAAGGTCAACGATGCGGTTTTCGACAGGCTGACGGCGCCTTTGAAGCAGAAGCATGTTTATAAAGATGCCTGGCACGACTTGATGTTTGACCCGGTCATCGACGAATTGGCCGACCGCGTATCCACCTGGATAACGGAAACGACTCCGGAAAAGCTCATCGTCACATAGTTTTACAGAGTTTGCACCAGATACGGTGTCACTTCCCCTTTCGTCCGGCTTGCGAAAACCCGGCAACAGTTAGGCATTACAGATTAATAACCCTTCACATTTCGGGCGAAAATCAGTATAGATTTCTCACAAACAGTCCGCCTATTGGGAACTGGCGATAGAATATAGTCGTCTCAATTTTCGTCTATTTCTGCCTAAAAGTGCCCGCAGGGCGCGCTTGTGAGCCGCTAAGAGAGGACTTTCCGTGAATAAGAGCCTAGCAACGACATTCTTCAACAGAGCAGCCAGCCTTGCCGACAGGGAAGCGGTTCGCTACAAAGAGAATAAGTCGCCATACAAATCCATGACCTGGACGGCACTTGCACAATTAGTCAAGGAAATGGCTGCCGGTCTGGCAGCAAGAGGCATTGAAGCCGGTGACCGCGTCGCCGTCTTTTCGCAAACGTCTCATCTCTGGGCCGCTGCCGACCTTGCCACCATATCCAGTGGCGGCGTCACTGTGCCCATCTACCCTACCAGTTCGCAGTCGGATATCGACTTCATCCTGAGCAATTCGAGCTCCAAAGCAGTGTTTGTGCAGGGCGAAGCGTTGCTCAAGAAGGTTTTGGCGTCTAAACAAGAGAATCTTAAGACTATCGTTTTGATCTCGCAGCTCAATAAAGGTCGCTCGCTCAGCGAGTTTCTGGCAGAGCAAGAAGTAAGCCAGGACCTCGTCATAGGGCTTGAAGAACTGCGGCAGAAAGGTCTGACCCAGCTCGATCAAAAGCCGACCATTGTCGAAGATCGCTTGAACAAGATTAGCTTTGAAGATATGGCGACGATCATTTATACGTCCGGCACAACCGGCACGCCTAAAGGCGTTCCACTTACACACGGCAATATCGTCAGTGTCCTGGATGAATTGCTGAAAGTAATTCCAATTGACGAAAACGACGTTTATCTCTCTTATTTACCGATGTCGCACGTTTTTGAGCGGGTCTGCGGTGAATACTATTGGATCTACGCGGGCGGCGTCTGCGCTTATGCAGAAGGCATCGAGACCATGGCGAAGAACATGGCGGAAGTAAAGCCGACCATGATTTTGACCGTGCCGAGAGTATTGGACAAGATATACAGCAAAGTAAGAAGCGGCATCGATGGCGCTTCCGGCAACGCCAGAAGGCTCATTGACTGGGCTTTGGGTGTGGGCGCGCAGATGGTCAAGCTCGAAGGTGAAGGC
>JADYYD010000391.1 GCA_020853845.1 Candidatus Melainabacteria bacterium | reverse complement strand
GGCTTGATGCCGCGCATTGCGATATCGAAAGCCATCACAACGGTTCGGAAAGTTCTGAAGGCAGCCAAGCTATGGAGCTGTCGTACTGTCTGAAGTGCGGCGCCGAAATAGCATACGATTGTTATTTTTATGGGCAACTCGGACACTGGCGCTGCTCTAAGTGTGCCTACAAGCGCCCTGACCCCACTATCGTCGGCACTCATGTGCAATTGCAAGCAACCGGCGCGCGTTTCCGATTGACTGACAAGAGTCAGAGTCTTTCGGTAGAGGTGAAACTTCCCATTCCCGGACTTTTCAATGTATACAATGCACTGGCAGCAGCAGCATGCGCGGCTAAACTCGGCGTTACTCTCGAGTCTATAAAGCAGGGCTTGCAAAATTACAGCACTTTGTTCGGGCGCTCGGAAAAAATTTCGCTGCTCGGAAAATCTGTTTTGATTCAGCTCATCAAAAACCCTGCCGGTGCCAGTCAGACGGTCAAGGCTGTCGTTGAGGATAAAACCGCAAGAGTTTTAATAGCCATCAATGATAATCTGGCCGACGGTCGCGATATTTCCTGGTTGTGGGATGCTGAGTTCGAGCCGCTTAAGTCGGTGAGCGGACCAGTGATTGTGAGCGGGCAGCGGGCAGAAGACATGGCTGTGCGCATGAAGTATGCCGGAGTGGAGCCTGAGCGCATCATTGTCGTGCCCAAATTGGAAAAAGCGTTGCGGCAGGCTCTGAGCGATACGCAGGCGGAAGAAACCCTGTGGGTTTTGCCCACATACACCTGTCTTCTCGAATTGCAAAAAATCGTCAAAACTATGGGCCAGTCCCTTTCCGGCACCTGATAAAAGAGCTGTCGACTTTAATTTCGGGAACTGCAGGATATAACTTCCGTCGAACCGGCAGTTATGTAAAACGGCTGCAATCAACGAGGAGAAGTTATGAAGAGCAAAAAGGGCGCTAAGCGCAAAGATAATCCTGTTTACACGCAACAGGACGATACGGAATTGCTGGAATCTACCGGCACTAATCCGCCTGATGCTGACCCGGCGCAATCCTCGAATCAAACCGGCAACGAAGGAAAGTCCGACAGCCACCTGCCGAACGTGCACAAAGACGCATCGGAAGAAATCTCCAAAAAAGATGATGAAGAAGACGGCCAATCTGAGCAGCCGGACGAAAGAGACGAAGACAGGCGCGACGATGCGTAGCTGAATAAGTCGAAGTGATTATTTGCCGAACGGCCTGTAGAGGTCGGAAACGTCTTCATCATTGACGGTTCCGGCCTCCTTCAGCAAGACTTCCATCTCGCTTCTCACTCTCGTATACCCCTTTGGAAGTTTGAATATCTCAGGGTCTACTTGAGTCTTAGCAATGAAAGTCGTGTTTAAAAACACTCTCAAACTTCCCTGCGTCTCGCCGCAGACCTTCAAAGGGAGCCCTTTTCCGGCCGGAACATAACAGCAGACAGCGGCGACGTCCATTACCTTTTGAGGCAATCCCAGGTTATCTGCAGTTGTAAAATCGTACAGCAGAGCCTTTTGCTTGCGATTCTTAGGGTTGTAAGCGTAATAGTGCCAGTTCTTCGCCTTTACCCCGCAGAACATTTGGGTGGGCGGCTTGCCCGGCTCCATAACCTTTGTCCACCCGATTGCTTTTGCTTTGGCTGGAACCCGCTTTTGAAATTCTTCCAGCGACTCATCGAACGTGTATTTTGTGCGCAGATTCCAAAAAACTATGCGCCATTTCGGACCCATTATCCCGATGCGCATATCACCCAATTCCAACCTTATGCCTTCCGGCGAGACGATGGTTTTGACTATTCCGTATGTCTGGCTGTTCTGCCGAAGAACCCAACCCTGACCTTTGGCAAAGACGGGCAGCGCAACAAAGCAGAGAGCCGTCGCCAGAAGCGCGGTGACTCGAAAATGCCGATAATGTTTTCTTCTTTCAGACTTTCCCACGTGTCTTTCATACCCTGAAACAGGCCTGGAAATGTCTTGAAAAAAGATTTCACCCTCTAATTAGCTCTGGATATGAGTATTAAGGGGGTACATATGTTTTTGTGGGGCAAAGCGTGGGGCAATGGCTTTGGGCCGTTGAGGTTATGCCGGACGATAAGGACGACCAGAATCTAAGGGCGACCATGAAGGAAGAATCCGTCGAGAAGACGAAGTTGGATCTTTCGCATGCGAGTTTTGAGGAAATTTCTGCCGTTGAGCGCAACAAGTTCAACCTGTCCGGCGAAGACGAGCTGAGCAGTCGCCCGCTCATCTTCGACAACTGCTGGTTGATTACCGAGCGCATTGGTGAAGGCGGGATGAGCGTTGTTTACAAAGCGCGGCATGTGGATTTGAATCGTCAGGTCGCCATAAAAGTTTTGCTGCCGCATTTGACAGCGAATATGAAAAACCTGCAGCGCTTCAAGCAAGAAGCAGTTACGGCAAGCGCCCTCAGCCATCCGAATGTTATTAGAGTTGAGAATTTCGGCGTCACTCCTGAAGGCCGCACTTTCATCATCATGGATTTTATCGAAGGTGTAAGTCTCGGCGATTTGATTGCGCGCGAGGGAAAAATCGATCCTGTGCGTGCGGTCTTCATTTTCGTGCAAGCTGCAAACGCCCTTCAACACGCGCACGAGCGCAATGTCATCCATCGCGATCTGAAGCCCAGCAATATCATGCTCATCAATAATGGTGAGGAAGGAGAATCAGTAAAGATCGTCGACTTCGGCATCGCCAAACTTGTTCTGAATGATGATGATCAAGTTCAGCATCTGACGCAGACCGGAGAAGTTTTCGGCAGTCCGCTCTACATGAGCCCTGAGCAGTGTCGTGGAGAAAAGCTGGACAGGCGATCTGATATCTATTCGATGGGCGTGCTTATGTATGAAGCGCTTACGGGCACCACTCCGATTCGCGGCGCGAATGTCTTCGAGACAATGCAGAAACAGCTTTCGGAAACAGCAGCTCCACTTGTTGATGCCAAGGCGCCGGACAGCCTTTTGAAGCGCCTTAATACAGTGGTTATGAAAGCGCTGGAGAAAGAACCGTCAGCGCGATATCAAACGATGAGCGAGCTTGAAATCGATCTCAACAATGCGCTCATCAGTGCTGAAAAAGAATGGAAGCAGCGCTCGAAAGCTCTGAAAAAACAGTATAAATCGCTGGCGCCTAAAGACAGAAAGTTGAGAAATAAATTTTTAGCAAGCGGATTAGGAGTGGTACTTCTTTTAGTGGCAGTCTTCGGTCTCATAGAAGCGATGTACGATCCGCTTTCGGCAATGAATCTGGAACGTCAATCTTTGTTCGCAAAACAATTTGGAGCTCAAAAAAGAACAGGAGCATATCCGCGTTTAAGCGAACATATGGAAGTGATTGCGCAGCGCGACAACGCCGTCTGGCAGGAAATCGAACAACGCTGGAAGAAGGGAGATCGCAAGGAAGCTGACTTCGATAAAGTTACCAATGAATTGATTCCGGGGCGTCTTGAAGTTGCGCGTAAGCTCAAAGAACAAGGCAATTACGTATCTGCAGTCAAAGCACTGGATTGGGTTCTTACAATCTATGAAAGAATGGCGCAGTCGGATTCGGTAGAATACATAAGCGTATTCAAAATGCAGGCGGAGAACTATCTGGCCCTCAACGATTTCACCGCTGCTTATAAATATTATGAGAAGGCGTACCAGGTCGCCAGCCGCACAATGAGTTCATACGGCAAGCAAGGACCGCTCATGGACTTGCTTTACGTGATGATGGAGATAAATGTGCACGAAGGCAATTACATTGCTGCACTTGCACAAGCCGAGAAATTGAAGAGAATGTATCGGCACGCGGCTGAGTACCAGAACATTGAACCAATAGCCAAGCGAGATTGGCTGGCACTTTTGAGCGAAGAGGCGGAAATCGAAAGAATCAGCAACAGCCAAAACGCGATTGCCGCTTTCAAAAACGTAGTTGCTTGCTGGGAGAGCTTTATCAGTTCAAACCGCACCGAAAATCAGTATCAGATCGAGGAATTTCTGGCTAAGTCACGTTACGGTCTGGCACTGGCGCAGGCTGCAACACGCGATTTCGCTCCGGCAACCAGGAATATCGAGGCCGCCTATGCGTTTTTCCGTGATAAAGGCAAAGACCCTGAATTGACCGAGCGTATAAGGAAAAACTATCTGGCATTGCTCAGGAAGACTGATCTGGCGGCGTTTATAGCCCAGCGTTTCGGCAGTTAATCTTTTCGGCAACGGCTTTTCGGTTGTTTCAAACTTTTCAGCAGAAGTCATAAGAAGATTGATTAGCAGATCAAGTGGCATAGTATGTATAAATAGAGCTATAGCAGCGCGAGCTGGCGGTAGCGACCGATAATGGCGGGCCGAAGGCTTTTGTGGCGGTAGAGATCCCCTTTCCCATTCTTTAATTGTGAGCGACGATCGAGAGCCGATCTTTGAAGATGAGGAACTGACGCTTCATGATGAAGCGGCGCTCGCCAGCGAGCGTGCTCGCAAAGAAGAGGCGCGCCAGGCTGAGACTGTCAAGAAAGACAATGGGCATGCGGCCACCGAACGTTTTGCGCAGCCGAAAGAAAAGGTCGCGCTCAAAGAGGAAAGTCCCAACAAGAATATTTTGCAATCGCAGCCGCCGCGCGAAGCGCCCGCACGCCCGGACCTCTCCAAACAGAGCTCAACGACCCCACCGTCCGGTAAAGATGACCGCAAAGACGAAACATCTTTATTCGGCAATGTAGATCCGATGGTGGGCAAGCGCATTGCCGAACGCTGGGAAATTCTCGAACTGCTTGGGGAAGGCAGTATGAGCATGGTTTACAAGGCTTCCGAAGTGGAGACCGGCAAGATTGTCGTCCTCAAATGCCTGCATTCCCATTTGCTGGCAAAGCTGCCCAACGTCAAGCGTTTCGAGCAAAAAGCCAAAGCCAATGCCAATTTACGGCATCCGCACATTTCCAATTTCCACGATTTCTACCTTGGCTCTGACGGTCAGGTTTATTTGATTTGCGATTTCATCAACGGTCAAAGTCTCGAGGATCTGCTTTCTAAGAGCGGTCACCTCGCTGTCGACCGGGCAATCGCGCTCTTTCTGCAAGCGATCGAAGCGCTCGAGTATGCGCACCAGGAAAAGGTGTTGCACAGGGATCTCAAGCCGAGCAACATCGTCGTGCAGAAGGAAGCCGGCGGCAAAGAATTGGCTCGCGTTGTGGATTTCGGCATAGCTAAATTGCTCACTGATGAAACCGATGACGTCAAGTCGAATCAGTATATTACGCACACAAGAGAAGTCTTCGGAAGCCCGCTGTACATGAGCCCCGAGCAGTGCATGGGCCGAAAGCTCGATCCCAGATCGGACATTTATTCGCTCGGTTGCGTCATGTACGAGACAATAAGCGGCAAGCCGCCTTTCGTAGGAAAGAACGTTCTGGAGACGGCTTACAAACACATGAATGAGGCGCCGCGCCCGCTGGCAAGCGACTCTGCCGAAGATCGAACTCTTTCGCGCTTCGAGCTTATCGTGCTCAAAATGCTGGCCAAAGATGCCGACAATCGCTACCAGAATGTTTCCGATATCAAACACGATCTGGAATTGATTCACACAGCCAGCGATGAAGAGTGGCAAGAACAGGCAGTTGCGCTCAAGAAAGCAACCAAATCGAAACGTCTGGAGACGAAGCGTCTGCCCGTTTCCTTCGAGATGATGGTCATTCTCACCACATCCGTGCTTCTCATCGTCGTCGTTGCTGTTTGGTCGCTTTCCTTCCTCAGTCCCGATTCGCAGGATTACCCGGCTTTCAATGATGAATTGCTCTGGGTAATCAGCGAGAAAAAACACAATCAAACGACGGTTCAAGATTTTGGCAACCGCGAAGAGGCTGCCAGAATGAATCTTGCCACCGTCGAGCGTGAGCGCGGCCCCGATTGCCGCGAATATGCCGACGCGCTTTTCAATCTGGTTGAACTTTACGATAAGGCTGAGCACTGGGCGGATGCAGCGCTCAACACAACACGCTTGATCGAGACCACCAAAAAAGTTGGTGGACCGATGTCGCTGGGAACTTGCTACAAACGGCTTGCCTATTACTATTTCATGCAAGACGAATTCGACGAGGCGATCACAAACGCCAATACATCACTCGATTTGCTGGAGAAAGAATTTGGTCCTGTATCACCTTCAATGATGCTTTCTATGCAGGTTATGGGCGATATCTATACGCGCAAGAAAGACCTCGACAATGCACAGAGAATTTACGAGCGCATGCTGGCTATCACCGACAGCATGAAAGACAGAAGCCCGCTCGATTTTGCCAAATCGTCGGCTAAATTAGCGGACATCTATCGCCGGCAAGGAAAGCTGGAGTTGGCGGAGAATCACTACAGGCAAGGACTTGAGTGGGTCCAAAATACAATCGGCAAAGAAAACACCTTCGTGCCGAAAACTATGTACGGGCTCGGTCTCGTTTTGATGAACGAGAAAAAGTACAAAGAAGCCGAACAGATGTTCAAAGATGCATTGCCGCTCGCCAAGGCGTCTCTGGGCGAGAGAACGGCTCTTGTAGGCGCCATTCGCAAGCGCTACTCGGAAGTGCTGTGGAAGACCAACTGGGTCGCCGCAGCGATGATGAAGATCGGTCAGACCGACGGCATGAAATAGCCGATTAAAACCTCAGTTCTCTACTGGGTTTTGCTCAGTTTGCTGATGCCTTCTTGCGCGATTTTCGAGTTGGGATTGATTTCCAGTGCTTTCTTGTATTCCGTGATGGCGTCGGCTTTCTTGCCCTGCTTTTCGAGGAATTGAGCATACTCTACGCGCGCCGTCACATCTTTGGGCGACCATTTGAGCGCTTCTTGAAACTCTTTTGTCGCTTCGGAAGTATTGCCGCCGTCGGCTAATACCTGGGCGAGTCTTCTGTGCGCCGGTGCAAAATTGGGTT
>JADYYD010000390.1 GCA_020853845.1 Candidatus Melainabacteria bacterium | reverse complement strand
TTTAAGCTTTAACGTTTAAATCTCTCGCGCAAGTTCCAGATGTCTCTTTATCCCGTATTCATTTGTTTTAGATAGGCTCCTTCCATATGTTTTAAGGGTTCCGCATATTCACCTTTCTTTAAGGCAACCAACTCACCAAGCCACGCGCTCCTGTCGTCCCACAAATGCAGCTTGAGACTTCCACTTCTGTGGAGTTGGCCGGAACTGTGCCTCCAAAAGGCGAACATTCTTCCTTCCGCAACGGATACGAAACAGCAGAATTGACCGAAGCAGGAGCGCTTCTTGGTCATCGCTGAATCTTTCTTCCGTTCGAAATCTACGCGAAACACTCGAACAGTAAGGAGGACGCTATGTCTACTGTGTTCTTCGCACAGCCGCTGTGGTTCGCGCTCGTTCTTGTCGTGGTGCCCATCATCTGGTTTGCCTCAAGTCGCCGCAAGGCACTCGGGCATTCCCAGGTGGACATCCACAAGAATCTGCGCGGCATCCCAGTCGTCGGCTGGCTTCAGAGCGCCTCTCTGGTTCTCCTCGTTCTCATGCTCGCAGCTCTTGTGGCCAAGCCACTCCTGCCTGAGCAGAAGACCGTTGAAGTAATCCAGACGCGCGACTTCGTCATCACCACGGACATCTCCGGGTCGATGGACGGAACGATCAAAGATCCGGATCAGCAGACTTTCGCTGACGGACAAAATGCGCCGACCGACGGCACTCAGCCGCCGGCGCTCAAAATCATCGATGTCGCTGCACGCGCCATCAAGGTGTTCGTTTCTCAGCGTGAGGGTGACCGCGTCGCTCTTCTCGTATTTGACACCGACACCTACTACTACTGGCCTCTCAGCCGCGACTTGCGTGTCGTGGCGAGCAAAGCCGAACGTGTCAACAAATACACGCGCGGCGGCACGGACTTCGACAGTGACAACGGCGCCGTTCTCGGTGCTGTGAAGCACTTCCGTGAGGCATCCACGGCCAAGACCAAGGTCATGATCATCGTCACTGACGGTGAGGCATCTATCTCTGCGGAAAGGAAAGAGCTGCTCACCCGCACGCTCACCGAGATGGGCATCAAAGTGTATGTCCTCGGTGTCGGCGACTCGTGGGTGAACAACGCTCCCATGACGCAGGATCTCCGCGGGCTCGTCGAAGGGCTGGGCGGTACGGTCATTCCGGTCGGAGACGGCGCGCAACTGCGCACTGCGTTCCAGACCATCAACAACCTCGAAAAGTCGCAAGTCGAGCTGGAAAAGTCGGTGAGCTACAAGCCCTTCTCGATGCCGTTTCTAATCGCGGCAATCTTGTTGGCGCTCTCGTATCTCGGCTTGTCCGCGCTCGTTCGTGACGACGCCTAAGGAGTTCTAGTTATGCGCAAGAAAAATTCTCGTCGCACGTACTGGATGCTCGCGGCGCTTGTCGCGGGCATCTTGTTCACGGGCTTCGGGGTTCACCTGGCCACGTACACCAGCGCTCAGACCCAGTACTACAACCTGGGTCTGGCTGCGTACCAGCAGGAAAACCTCCAGCTCGCCAATGCAGCCTTCGACCGCAGCATTCAGGCCTACAAGGCCGAAGCTCGCGCCGGATGGCTGCATCGCTTCATCTATCCCGAGCCCAGCCGCGAGATGGCTGCGCTTGCCTATTTCCACAAGGCCAAGGTGCTTCTGCGCGCCCGCCAGGTGGAACCCGCAGTCGAAGCGTTCAAAGAGTCGCTGCGCCTGAATGCCGGCAACGGCTATCAGGGCATCCCGCTCTCGGACGCACAGCGACTGGAAGCCCAGGCCGAGGTCGTCAAATACGATCTCGAACTGCTCTTCAAGAACCAGCCCCAGCAGGGCCAAGGTCAGGGTAAGGGCAAGGGCAAGCCGCAGCCGGGCGACGGTCAAGGCAATCAGCAGGTTCCAGGCGACCAGCCGGGCTCAAAGCCTGGCAAGGGCAAGCCTGACGACATCTAATTCACAGGAGGCTGAACGATGGAATCTCTTCATCTAGCTCGGCCCGACGTACTGATGTGGTTGCTTGCGGTTCTGCCTGCGACCATCGCTTTCTGGTTCTTCGGATTCCGCATGCGCAAAGCCGCACGCGATCGATTCGGAGAAGAGCGGCTGGTCAACCGCAACACCAAGCCTCTGACTTTGAAGTCGGAGATGCTGGTGCTTGCCGGTTGGCTCAGTGTCGTCGGATTGCTGGTATTTGCTGCCGCAGGACCTGTGGCTCCCGCTGCGCCCACCACGGCGCAGTCGGGCACGCTGCAGGTGATTGCGGTTACGGACGTTTCTCAGAGCATGCGCGCCGAAGACTACCGCGGCGCCATGCCCGACAAGGACGGTCTGGCTCCTGACCTGGTGCCGGGTCCCTACGGGACTCGCCTGGACATGGTCAAGATCGTCATCCAGAAGGAGATACTGCCGGCGGTGCAGGGTAACGAGTTCGAAATTGTCCTCTATATGGGCAATTCGGTCGCGTTCCCTGACTTCCCGACGGACGATTTCCAGACTCTGGAATGGATCTTCAAGAACTGGGTCCGCATCGGCAACGCGCCGGGCGGCGGCTCGGACTTCGTCGAAGGTCTGAAAGAGGCGGTTGCTTCCTTCAAGCGCAGCCCGAACCAGAACATGGAACGGGTGATCGTGCTCTTCTCTGACGGTGGCTACACCGGCAGCCAGGAAGAGCTGCAGAAGGTGATCGACGAGATCAAGAAGCTGGACATCCGGCTGGTCATCGTCGGCGTCGGCACGCCCGAGAACGTTCCCATCCCCGAGTATTCCCCGACCGGCGAACTTACCGGTTACAAGAAGCTGAAGGAAGGTCAGTCGACCGCCCTTCTGGAGGGGAATCTCACAGCTCTGCGCGATGCAGTGGGCGACAAGGCGGAGTACGTCTTGCTGGGCCCCGACGCCAAGCTGAATATCAACTGGGCCCGGACTCTTGCCGGTTCCAAAACGGAGCAGAGGGAAAACCCCTTGGACGGCTATGTCGTTCTTGCGGCGTTGTCCCTTCTGTTGATCCTTTCACTGCGCGGTTCCGCGTCCGGGCTCCTCGGGAGTTTCCGGAAGCGGCGCCAGTAGTTCCCTTGCAATTTGTCCGGCAGTGCGGCTCGAAAAAGCTGCACTGCTGAAACGGCAGATCCCGCCAGGGAACTGCCCTGACCTTCCCTATACATGCCTCACTGAGATGTGGGGCCAAAACGGAGAAACAACCAATGTCTACCAAGTGGACCCCGAAGGTTGAGAAGGCCGCGGCGCTCTTGAAGGAACTCGACAAGGTTATCGTCGAGTACGACCACATCAAGCGCCAGATCCTTCTCCTGCTCATCGCGGACCAGCACGGCTTGCTCAAGTCCATGCCCGGACTCGGCAAGACGATGCTCGTCAATACCCTGCAGAAGTGCATCAGCGGTTCCCGCGCTGCTCGTCTGCAGATGACCCCCGACATGAAGCCGTCGGATATCCTCGGGTTCGAGTACTTCAACCCGGTCAAGGGTACGATGGAGCTCAAGAAGGGCCCGATCGTCGACGCCGACATTCTGCTCGCGGACGAAGTGAACCGTACCACCGCCAAGACGAACTCTGCACTGCTTCAGGGCATGCAGGAGCGCAAGGTGATGGTCGGCGATCAGATGTTCGACCTGAGCCAGATGTTCCTGGTGCTGGCGACCATCAACCCGGCTGAGATGGGCGGTGAAGGTACCTTCACCCTGCCGGAAGCCATGCTCGACCGCTTCACCGCGTCGCTCGACATGGACTACATCAGCCGCGCCGGCGAAATCGAGATGCTGCGGCGTTCGTCGCTGCACGGTCGCGGCGCCACCCAGGCGGTGGAAGCCGTCCTTACCGTCGATGACGTCTTCGCCATGCGCGAAGGCCACAAGCAGGTGGTGGAAAACACCATCAAGGCCGGCACACTGCTCGAGTTCATCGTCGACCTCGTGCGTTCGTCCCGTCCCGGCAAGCCCGAGTTCAAGGCGCTCCAGGAGCGCTGCGGCAAGCCGCTCGACGACTACGTCAAGTTCGGCATGTCGCCCCGTGCCGAGATCGCTTCGCTGCATCTGGCGTGCGCCCTCGCGTACCTGGACGGCCGCGACGTGGCCACTCCCGACGACGTGAAGGCCGTGTTCCGCGACATCGCGCGGCACCGCATCATCATGAAGGAGACGGCCGAGATGAACGAGGTCACTTCCGACCACG
>JADYYD010000389.1 GCA_020853845.1 Candidatus Melainabacteria bacterium | reverse complement strand
GCGGCGGCTAAAGATCCATCCACAATTTCCAGTTCGCGCATATCTCCGACGATGCCGGGCTCGCCGCCTGGAGGCGCACCTGAAGCTGCGGCACCATCTTCGGTGCCATGGACTAATGCGACATCGTCTTCACCTGTCGATTTCGGCAAGATTTTCGATGACAAAGCGATGGAACCATCGGTGCCGATTCCACCATCCCCAATTTCCAATTCACTGGGAACGGAGATTGCATCACCGACAGCAAGCTCTGCAAATCTTTCCATTGCCGGCGGAAGCGATCGCCCGGCGCCGCCGAAAGGCGAGAAAAAACGCAATCGCATCCCTACATTTGTAGATCGCCAAGCGCCTCTGGACGAGCCTCAGGCAGCAGCAGCGCCGAAAAGCATGGGCAAAGTGCTTATTGGTGGAGCGGTAGCTGTATTTATATTCGCGGGCATTGGCATTGCAACCTGGCTTATGACCAATGTCAACCCATCAAATAACAATGCGAATCCGAACACCGCAGAAGTCACACCTGTGCAAGACAACGCATCGAGCAATCCGCCTGCCGCAACAACGGCACCGACGGCAAAGGATACAAGTGCGAATGCGGACAACTCCGCTGACACCGCGATGAATGACAACAGCTCAAGCCCGACTGCGGCACCGCCTGTGAAACCAGCGGCAAAACCTGCCAAGACTGAAGCACCGAAGACAGCATCAAAACCTGCTCCTCCTCCGGCAGCAGCGAAAGAGCCGCCGTCTGCGCGTGGATGGTTCGGCATGCCGACTTTCAACCAGCAAAAGGATGAGGAAAAGCAAGCAGCAAAATCATCGCCTGCTGTAACTGCAGATGCCTCGCATGCTTCACCGCCGCCCAAACCCAAGAAGAAAAAACCACCGAAACGTAGAAAACCGGCTGTTGCACGCAGCAGTGGCGGCAGCAGTTCCGGCGGCTTGTCCGGCGGATACGTCGAAGTGGAAGTCACACCAGGACGCCGCGCTTACCGTTCGTACTAAGCCAACTATGTAGAACTGTCAGCGCGCGAGCTACTTGATTGGCGCGAACGCGATTTCGATTCCGAAATTTCGTTGAGAATAATCTGCACAAACGGGCTCGCCTTCACATTCTCTTCGAAATAATCAGCAAGTCCCATCGCCAATTGGTGCTTGAGAGCCTCCTTAGGAATTCTCGCATCATCGGAAAGCTCCGCCAAAAGTCGCTTCGCTTCTTCCTGAACCTTGAGCACGAACTCTTCGGCAGGCACTCCTTTTGGCAGAATCAGACCCCGCAATGAAACATCCGGACCTGCCACCAGTTTCGATGTTTGATCGACTGACATTGCCACCATGACGAGTCCATCTTCCGCGATGTGACGACGCTGCTCGACAATGCTTTCATCAATCTCAAATGCGCGCGATGAGTCGATAAGAATCACACCGGAATCCACTCTTCCTGACACGTGCGCTTTGTCGCGAGACAGTTCGAGAATTTCGCCGTTTTCCATAACGAATGTATTTTCCGGCTCGACGTTGCATTCGACTGCAAGCTCCGCGTGACGCACGAGCATTCTGAATTCGCCATGAATAGGAACGAAGAATTTCGGTTTGCACAAATTGATCATCAGCTTTTGTTCTTCGCGGCAAGCATGTCCGCTCACGTGCACACCGGCAGTGCGTCCGTAGACTACATTCGCACCACGCAAGAACAATGCATTGATGGTGTTGGCGACAGACCGCTCGTTGCCTGGAATCGGAGTTGCGGAAATTACAACTGTATCGCCGGGAATAATTTTGATCTGCTTGTGTTCGTTGTTGGCAATGCGGCTGAGCGCGGAAAGCGGTTCGCCCTGACTGCCTGTCGTGAGAATGACGACTTGATCGAGCGGCAATTGCTTCAACTGATCGACAGGAACCAGGAGTCCATCAGGGAAAGTCATGTATCCGAGTTCGCGAGCGATGCCGGCAAGATTGAGCATTGAGCGGCCGAGAATTGCGACTTTGCGCTCGTATTTGATTGCAGCCTGGAGAACCTGTCTGATGCGATGCACATTGCTGGCGAATGTTGTGACGATAATTCGGTGCGGCGCAGTTGAGAAAACCTCATTGATTTTCGCCCACACTGTGCGCTCAGAAGGGCTGTATCCATCACGCTCCGTGTTGGTGCTGTCGCTCAGCAAGCAAAGCACACCTTCATCACCGGCGCGCGAAAGGCTGGCAATATCAAACTGTTCGCCATCGACAGGAGTGAAGTCGAACTTGAAATCGCCCGTGTGAACAAGCGTTCCTATCGGCGTTCTGATAATCAAACTGAACGCGTCCGCAATCGAGTGCGTGCAGCGAATGAACTCAACCTGAAAACAACCTATTTTCACTTGCTGGCGCGGTTTGACTTTGCGCAGCACAGTCGACTCTTCGAGCCCGTTTTCCTTCAACTTGCCTTCGAGCAAACCGAGTGCCAGCGCCGGTCCATAGATAACCGGAATAGTCACGTCGCGCAAAATAAATGGAATGCCGCCGATGTGGTCTTCATGACCGTGCGTGATCGCCAGACCGCGGATTTTGTCCTGGTTCTCGCGCAAGAATGTGATATCCGGCAGTACAAGATCTACACCCAACTGTTCTTCCGAAGGAAAAGCGAGCCCGGCATCGACAAGCATGATGTCATTGCCGCACATGATCGCCATGGTGTTTTTGCCAATCTCACCAAGACCGCCCAGCGGAATTATCTTGACCGTGTTCGAGCTGGAATCCAGCTTCGACCTGCTAGCCTTCGGCGCTTCGTTCTCTTCATGCGGTTTGCCGGACTTCGTCATTGGGTTGTACCTTTTGGAGAACTACTTTGTGGTTTAGAAACGATCTTGCTGAAACTATCCGTCTAAACAGCGGACGCGGACGGTGCGAGCTGTTCGATGACTTTATCCAGTGCGGCTTTCTGCTGCGCATCAAGCGGGACTAAAGGCAAACGCAAATTCTCTTTGCACAGACCCATTTTGCTGAGCGCATATTTGGTGCAAGTCGGATTCGGTGCTGCGAACAATGCTTTGAAAAGCGGCAAATATTTGTAATGCAACTCACGCGCTTTATCCGCATTGCCATTGAAAAAAGCATCACACATTTCTTTGATTTGCGATCCGACGATATGGCTGGCAACGCTCACAACTCCTGCCGCACCAACGGACAGGAAAGGCAAGGTCAAGTAGTCATCGCCGGAGTAGATGCGGAAGTCCTTACGTGCGACACCAGCAATCTCACCAGTTTGATCGACACTGCCGGTGGAGTCTTTCAGCGCATGGATATTTTTGTGTTTTTCAGCCAGCTTGATCATTGTCTCGCTGGTGATATTGATGCCGGTTCTGCCGGGAATGTTGTAGATGACTATCGGCAAACTGGTGCTGCCAGCAACTTCGCCGAAGTGCGCAAGCAGTCCCGCCTGGCTCGGCTTGTTGTAATACGGCGCCACAACGAGCAACCCGTGAGCACCGAGCTTTTCCGCTTCCTTCGATGCTTCCACCGATTTGCGCGTGTCATTATATCCGGTGCCCATGATCACTTTGGCGCGATTGCCTGCTGTTTCCAAAACACTCTTGAGCAATTCCTTCTTCTCGCTCGAATCGAGCGTCGGGCTTTCGCCGGTGGTGCCGGAAACGACAATCGCGCTGGTGCCGTTCTGAATAAGGTGATTGACCAGCTTTTCCACTGCTTTGAAGTCGACCTTGTCGGAATCATCAAAGGGAGTAATCATCGCGGTGATGACTCTGCCGAACAGTGGTGCGTCTGTGCCTATCACTTTTTTTCTCCTTAGCTGGCTACCGGTTGTTTCAAGAGTTTGTGCTCGACCAGATACTCGGCGATGCGCACAGCGTTGAGCGCGGCGCCGATTCTCAGGTTGTCTGCAACAACCCAGAGATTGAGACCGTTTTCCGACGACGTGTCGCGGCGAATGCGACCGACATAGACGGGGTCTTGTCCGGCTGCCTCGAGCGGCGTCGGGTAGATGCCTTTTTCCGGCGTGTCCCAAACTTCGATAATCGGATCATTGGCGAGCGCTTCGCGTGCTTGCGCCGGGCTCACAGGTCTTTCCAAATCGACGGTAACAGCTTCGCTGTGGCTGATGACGACAGGCACGCGCACAGCAGTGCAGGTGACTGGCAGATTGGGCAATTCGAGAATCTTTTGGGTTTCTTGAACGACCTTCATCTCTTCTTTTGTATAGCCATTGTCGAGGAAGCTGTCGATGTGCGGTATCAGGTTGAACGCGATTTGCTTTTGAAGAACCTGCGGAGCATATTCTTGATCGTTCAAGATCGCCTTAGTCTGCAACTCCAGTTCTTCCATGGCTTCCTTGCCGGCGCCGCTGACGGACTGATAGGTGGAAACAATCACGCGCTTGAGACCGCCCAGTTCGTGCAAAACTTTGAGAACAGGCATCAATTGAGCGGTGGAGCAATTCGGATTGGCGATGATGCCTTTGTGATCTTTGATCGTATGACCGTTGACTTCAGGGACTACAAGAGGAACATCTTTGTCCATGCGATAAGCGCTGGTGTTGTCGATGACGATGCAACCGGCTTGCACTGCCAGTGGTGCAAACTCTTTGCTCCTATCAGCACCGGCGGAGGCAAGCACGATGTCGATGCCTTTGAACGCTTCGGCTGACGGTTCTTGCACCGGATACTGCTTGCCGCAGAATTCGATGGTTTGATTTTTGGAGCGGGCGCTGGCAAGAAGTTTCAGCTCACCGATGGGAAATTTGCGTTGTTCCAGAACCTTGAGCAGTTCCGTGCCTACTCGGCCGGTTGCCCCTAGAATCGCAACATTCACTGGTCGCTTCGAATTGCCTGCCATCTCTCCTCTATCCTCCGTCAGTTATGCGTTTGAAAATAAAATCTGATCCAGTCCAACTGCAAGTTTCTTCAGTCCCATCACATGATTGAGCGCCATGCGCTCGCCTTCGATGAAACACTTGGTGTTGAAACTGTCGTGCCGAATGGCGAGAAGCTCGCCTTCTGAGCCGAATAAAACTTCTTGATGCGAAATCATGCCGGGCAGGCGCAGCGAATGAACACGCACTCCGCTGGCATGAACAGCGCCACGGGCGCCGGGCATCAGCTCTTTTTCTTCAACGCGCTTGGCGTTGTAATGGCTGCGGCTGTCCGCGAGTTTGTTGGCCGTGTGCGTCGCAGTGCCGGACGGCGCGTCGATCTTCTGGGTGTGGTGCATCTCGACGATTTCCACATTGGGGATGAAACGCCCAGCCTGCCGAGCGAATTCCATCATGAGCACGGCGCCGACGGAAAAATTCGGCACTACCATTGCTCCAATACTGTTCTTCTCAGCCAGAATAGCCAGCTCCTTGAGATGCGATTGGCTCAGGCCGGATGTACCGATGACTGGACGGATGCCTTTGCCGATGGCGGACGTAGCCGTTTTCCATGCAGCCTCCGCCAGAGTGAAGTCCAGAATGACATCAGGTGAAGAGGCGGCGACACACTCGATAAATCCGCTGCTGACAAGTATACCAGCCCGCTGCCCGCCCGGAACCTCAGCGACCTGTCCTATGTCAAGTCCGACATATTCGGCGTTTTCGCGCCCCCAGCCACCGACGATTTTGATGACCGGATCATTGAAAAACGCCTGTACAAAGGCTTTTCCCATGCGCCCGTTGATGCCGGCGACAGCCACCTTGATGGTTTTCGAAGCTTCTGAAGCCGTCATAGACAAGCCTTTCAGGTAGGAGTTTAACTGGAAATAAGGGGTATTTTACCTGGCCGGAGCCGTCAAAATACCCCTTATAAAGAAAAGAGCCCGGTTGCCCGAGCCCTTTGTTACTTATCTAGCGGCGACCGCCTGAATGGTCTTTCCCGTGGAGCCGAAGCCGCCCTCGCCACGCTCGAGGCTCTCGGCCAGTTCGTCAACTTCGACAATTTCTACTCGCGGAACAGGCGTGATGAGCAGTTGCGCGATCTTTTCGCCGGGCTGAAAAGTGTAGGGCGCTTCGCCGTGGTTGATAATCAGCACGCAGACTTCGCCGCGGTAATCCGAATCGATTGTCCCGACGCAGTTGGTCAAGCTGATACCGGCTTTGTGAGCCAATCCCGAACGCGGACGAACTTGCCCTTCGTAGCCGACAGGAATTTCAACTTGAATGCCTGTAGGAATCTGCGCGCGCTTATTGGGCTCGACTGTCACAGGCTCGGCAATCGCTGCTGTCAAATCCATACCGGCGGAACCGCTTGTCGCGTACGCCGGCAACGCTTTGCAGTGCGGCAATCTCTTTACTTTCAAAGTCACGCTCATACAATTCACCCCTGATGGATATCGCCCAGATACGCTTCGCGCCTGAGTTCTAGGAATCTGCACCCAATCATATTTGTGTGTGCACAGAGAAAAAATACATTGAAAGTATCGTCGAGTCATTAGACTGCGGGGCGATTTCTGCGGCGCAAGAATGCGCTGAATTTCCTTGACACGGATCGGATCCCAACATATAGTTGATCTATAAAAGATCAGAAGCAAAAAGTGCCTTGATGGCATAGGAGTAAATATGTTTGGATTTTTCATCCGTATTATTGATTTTAACTAACTCTTGATTGACAGCCGCTTTCGGCACATCAAATTTACAGACTGACGAATTTAGTTATTGACGAATTTTCAACCTGTAAAACTTACAACTTGAGGAATATTCGAACATTCTCAAGTTAGTAAATAGGTCTGTTCGAGTATTCGACAAGATCTGATGCGGCCTTAGCATATGTCAATCATATATTGACGCGCGTGTGCGCGCGCTCACTGATGCCACTATATTTGGTGTCACCAGCGCTGCATCGCGCGAAAGTTTCGACTGTTTTTCGCGTGCTTGCGAAACAGTCGATCTCGTAATACTTTTACTTATAAGGATAAATGTTATGGAAAACATTGAAAAATTGGGCGTCGACATAGGCGGCGTCATCATCGCAAACCAGGATGTGAACGCCGATACGTCATTCATGTCCAAGAACTACCTCTCGACGCCGGCTCTCGCGGACGCTTTCATCGAGTTGAAAAAACTCAATGAAGGGCGATTCAGAGACAGGGTGTACCTCGTGTCGAAGTGCGGACCTTCGGTTCAATCCAAGACACGCAAGTGGCTGAAGCACAACCACTTCTACGAAACCACGGGCATCCCCGAGGATAAGGTGCACTTCTGCATGGAGCGAAGGGAGAAAGCAGAAATAAGTCTGAGTCTCGGTCTTACGGCATTCGTCGACGACCGGCTCGAGATACTCGGCTATCTCAAGCACATGCGTGACTTGTTTCTCTTCAATCCGACGAAAGAAGAAGTCGAAGCGAACAAAGAGCACTTACCGCTTGTGAAAGTGGTGAGGACCTGGAGTGAGCTCGGCGCACTTCTGAATCCGTAGAACGCAAGAAGCATCGGAGTTGCGACTTCGATGCTTCGCAAAATCTGCAAACAAAAACACCGCTTGGATTGCTCCGCTGCGGTGTTCAAGCTACTGCCTGACTGCCCATTGCTGTGGGCTCAGTATTTCCTCGAGATTCAGTCAGTCCTTCACTCGGGGCGAACCACCTACTGTCGTTTCCGGTCGGCGCCGACCTGCTGTTTCCGTAGTGTCCCTCGGCTCAAAGCGGTTACTTCGCTTAACCGCTCACCGTTTACTCTTTCAATATACCAAGCGTATCGAGCGGTGTGAAGTACCCCGTTTTTCTTTTAATCATGCGGTTTTCCGAAGGCGCAGCGCTTCACCTGCGTTGAAAATTTGGGATCGCGCGATCGATCAGATCGTTTGAACAAGCGATGGACACTGGCTTGATACGCGAATCCAGCGAATGCATATACATTGGCGATAAAACAAATACGCCATAAAGCATCCCACGCATAAACACGTAGGATGCTGATGGCAAGCCGAAACACACGCACTTGACTAGGAAGTGCGCTCGGCCTATTCAAGCGCTGGAGTTGCACACTGGCTCTCAAAACACTGATGTTATCAGGGTCTCTAGAAGCCCCTTCGGACGCGCAGAACAAGAAAGCAATACATGCAATATCAATCGCATATACAACTATCTCAATCCGCTTTTGCTGTGTTGTGCTGACGAAATCACCGGCGAACCGGTTACAAGCTCCGATGCCACGCCTCGACGCTACATCAGCTTCCTCGTCCCATCAGCAGGCCATTCGCAAGTCCGGCTCCAGCTTTCTGGATTGAAGGCGGTCGGTTACCACTTGCAGTAGCTCGCGGTAAAGCCAACCTTATTATGCTCAAACTTTATACCCTGTTGCCAAGAGATCAAAGCGTAGTTTGAACGACAAAATCCTGGCCATTTTTGCATTACGCGCACGAGAACACCCCACCCGCCCGTCCTGCGCCGGTGTTACAAACCACCGCCCACCATTTCTCCAGCGCCGGACATACATATATAATGAATAGCCTGCGCCGACGTAGCTCAGGGGTAGAGCAACGGTTTCGTAAACCGTAGGTCGCGGGTTCAAATCCCGCTGTCGGCTAGCTTTTCAGACATAAAGATTCTGGCGGGTCCCATCTGGGTCCCAAACAAAAAAGAATCTTGGTCAATGCAAGTTAAGGCAAATTCATTCGATTTTCATGCACCAAGCAATCGATATGCCACCGCATTAGGTGCAAATCCAGGACAGTTCGATCTGACCAGATTTACGGTTGTAGTCACATTTCTATTGGTCAGATTTAAATTCGAGCTGATGAATACTACAAAGTTCGGGCCACGACATAAGACATTCGTTGCTAGTTTCTCAAAATTTTTGTTTTCAGAATTTTCGACTTGCTGGCTTAAGAGAATGGGCTTGGGTGTTTTTTCAGTCTTAAACTCATGAGAAGATATTTCGTGCATTCAATAATTGCATCTTCACAAGCTCATGGATACTTGATTAGAGAGGTTCTGAGATACAAATGATCGCACCACCAGTAGTATCAATACAGCTCGAATGATGTGTTGCCCAATAAGTTAATATTCATTTGTATCCTTTAGGTAATCTTGGACCAGTTGCTCAAATCCTTATTGTCAACAGATACTATGAGAGCATGCAAGATATTGCCTTCCTTCAGCCTTTCTACAGAAACATAGTAGCCACCGCCCTCTCGTTCTGTCAGCTTAATCGGGGCTCTTCCAGTGGTATCTGTTTGCGCACCATTTCTTGTGGGTTCTTCGGGTCCAAGAACATCTTGCGCCTGTGCAGGAGAAGCCCTGTGAATCGTAATCAGCGAGCTGACGAGGCAATAAACTATGGACTTTCTCATTGCAATGGAAACACGGCCAATCAATATTCCAACTGCTTTTCTATTCATGGCTGATCACTGTCAGCGCGGAAATTCCTGCAAAGTCTTTTGAGTTGTTCGTAACGAGAGGCAAATTCTCCTGCAATGCAGTCGCCGCAATCCAGGCATCTTGAGCTGAGATCGGGCGTCCTTTATCCTTCGCCTCAACAACAACTTCTGCCCACTTCTGGCACAAACTCAAATCCACCGGATAGACAATTACTTGGCGCAATTGCTGATCAAGCTTCGCAATGCGAATTGCTCCCCAACGTTTTTCCAGTGCCCATCTCTTAAGTTCGGCCACGGTCATGAACGAAACCACAATCTGCTTTCCGTCAAGATCGTTTGAATAATCGGCCGCTCGCCGATGTCCTTTAAACACAAATGAAATTACATCCGTGTCAACGACAACACGTTCGACCATCTTCTACTTTCGCCCGTCGTTTTCTTGTCGCCACTGGCGAAGCGTTGTTACGAATTCGTCCATGTCCTCGTCGGCAGGCCAAAAGTCTGCTTTGAGGTCTTTTACAGAAGTGCTTTCAGGTACGCCCTGCTGTGCGGCCAATGAGTCAAGATCAATGCGCCAATCTAGAAATGGATGAGGCTCCGCGACCGAAGATACCTGATTCTCAGCCGTACCGTTAAGTTTTCGACGCAATGCCTCTTGCTCCGCGGCAGGCAACTGGTCAACCAGGCGGAGCAATTGCTCAAGCGATAGTTTTTTCGGTTCAGATGCCATAACATCTCCATCAGTAGCTTAATTTTACCAGGATCACAGCCAGCCTAGAATCTCCCAAGTATCTTGATCTGTTCCTGTGCGCTTTCCATTACCGTCCTAACCGGATCGTGCATCAGGCGCGAGTAGATTTGAGTCGAAGCAACAGATTTGTGGCCGAGGGCTTTTCTCCACCGCAGCCGAAGTCAACGGGACGAATTGAGACTCTTTGTTCTTGGTCAGAGGTATCCGCCAGACTGCCAGGTCAAGGTCAATCTGATCCCAGCGCATCGAAAGGACACTAGACCTGCGCGCACCTTTTAAAAGGCTGAGCAGAACATAGTCCCTAATCAGCTCGTCCTGCTTCTTGAGCGCCTCAAAAAACGCTTCCATTTCGTCCGGGTGCACGATGCGGAATGGAAAGCGTCGGCAGAAGAAATCAGCCAATGATCGATCAAAATCCACTATAGTTACTAAGTAGGCAAGTGCGAGAATTCGAAAGAATTGCTTGACGGAGAGTGACTAATGCCAAAGGTTCTTCTTGTTGAAGACGATCTTGAGATTACTCAAGCGCTCGAAAGTTGGTTCAAGCAAGAGAACATCGCCTTCGAAAGCGTTCAATCGGGCGGCGATGCATTGCAATTGCTCAAAGCATTCGATTTTGACGCAATAATTCTGGACTGGGGACTACCCGACATGACTGGAATTGAGGTATGCAAACGGTATCGAGATTTCGGTGGAACAGCAGGGATCCTGTTTCTCACTGGTAAAAACACACTTACTGAAAAAGAGACCGGGCTTGATTCGGGTGCTGATGATTATCTGGTCAAGCCTTTCGAAATAAGGGAACTTGCGGCCCGCGTGCGCAGCTTGTTTCGCCGGCCTCGCAGCTTCGTTGGCTCCGACCTCAGTCTCAATGGAGTGTCTTTGAACTTAAAGACGCGTACGGTTAGCTTCGGTGAAGAATCAACCAGATTGATGCCTAAAGAATGTGCGTTGCTGGAGTTTTTGCTTCGACACACTGATACTTTCTTTTCTTCCAAAATGCTGCTCCAGGCCGTTTGGCCTTCGGAAAGCGAGTCTTCCGAAAATACGGTAAGAACCTGTATGCGCTCTCTGCGACTCAAGCTACAAAAACTCGGATGCGGCGAATTGGTGAAGACGGTGCTCAAGGGCGGTTACATAATCGAGACCGATCAGTCACAGCGATGATCATTGTGGCGTTGATTTCTATAACGGCAGCGAAATAGTAAAAACAGTCCCGGCAACTGTTCCGTCACTAAATCTCACAATCTCATTTGTGTCGGAACTTGTTGAGCTGGCTTGTATAGTTCCCCCATGTGCTTCGACAAACATCTTGCAGATTGCCAGTCCCAGTCCAGTGCCCTCCTTTGAGTGTGCTGATGATACCTGTTCGAAAGCCTGAAAAATGCGTTCTCTGTCCTTCGATTGAATGCCGGGTCCCGAGTCGATCACTAACACTTCTAATCTGTTTTCCTGCTTCACTAACTTCACTTCTACTTTTGAGCCGCGCGGACTAAATTTGATCGCATTCGAGAAAAGGTTCGCCAGAATTTGGACTATTCGCATTCGATCACAACTGATCTTGACGCTATCGGCAGGCAGAAGAACCTCGATCTCCTTAGTGGATGCCAGGCTGGATACGGAATCAAGCGCTTCCTTTATGATTGATGTTGAATCGTGCATTGCGATATTCAACGAAAGTTGAGTTCCACTCAAGCGTTGGAAATCGAGCAAATCATTTGTGAGAAGTAAAAGGCGATCGACATTTTGCTTGGATCGCTCCAATACGGAAGCGACGCTGTCAGGCACATC
>JADYYD010000388.1 GCA_020853845.1 Candidatus Melainabacteria bacterium | reverse complement strand
TGTAGTCGGCACGCCACAGCAAGTTTCGGAGTTCGAGAGCCGATATCAAATCACGCGATTTTGCCCGACATCCGAATACACGAGCGACGATATCAGCCCGTCACGTTTGCTTCTCGAAGAAGCTTAGTCAGCCATTGGTGTGGCATATTGCTTTGCATTAACCGCCGAGATATTGTCTGGCGCACTCGGCAAGCAGGGCGGAACCCAGCGGCAGAGCGCGTTCGTCGATATCGAATTGAGGCGTGTGAATGGCTCGCGGCGCGTCTTCGATTTTCGTTCCCAGGAAGAAAAACGCGCCCGGGACCACTTGCGACATGAAGCTGAAGTCTTCGGCGCCCATCTCGTATGTCGATTCGATTACATTGTCCTTGCCCAAAAGGCGCGTCGCCACTGAACGCACGACATTGTTGATCTGAGGATCGTTGTTGACGGCCGGATTGTCCTGGGTGCGTTTGATGCTGTAAGAGCCGCCCATGACCTCGACAATCGAGCAAGCTTTTTTGAGTTCTTCGAAAATCAGCTCGCCCACTTCTTGCTCGAAATATCTGGAAGTGCCGATGAGTTGAACTTCTTCGGCAACGATATTCGGTCTGAAAGTGGTGCTTTTGATGCCGCCGAATGTCAAAACTGCCGGCTCCAATGCGGATTTTCTGCGGGAAATAATAGTCTGAATCGCTTGCACCGCTTGGGCGGCAAGAATGACCGCGTCGATTCCGTATTGCGGATAGGCGCCGTGCGTGGGAATTCCCTTGATGCTGATTTCAAAAGTGTCGCAGGCGGCAAGCATCGCTCCGTCTTTCACTTTAATCTGACCGACTGAAGTTTTCGGATCGCAGTGCAGGGCGAAAACAGCGTCCACATCATGCATGCAGCCTTGTTCGATCATGAGAGTGGCGCCCGACTTTCCATCGTCGTTGACCATTTCTTCGGCGGGCTGGAAAAGAAAACGAACTCTGCCGTTCTTTGGTGGGTTGCTGGCGATAAGCATGGCCGCGCCGAGCGCGCAGGCTGTGTGCGCATCGTGCCCGCAGGCGTGCATGACGCCTTTGTTCGACGAGCAATAGTCGTTGGGGTTTTCTTCAGTAATCGGAAGTGCGTCCATGTCGGCGCGCAGCGCCACTGTTCTGCCTGTTCCCATCTCGGCAATGACGCCGGTGCCGCCGACGCCGGGGCGGACGTCGTACCCGAGCTTCCGCATCTTTTCGGCGACCAGCTTGCCTGTATTCGCCTCGTCAAAGCTCAATTCCGGATGCTTGTGGATGTGCCTGCGCAACTCGACAATTTCTGATTTGAACTTTTCGACTTGCTCGAGAACGGGCGCCTGTTGGACTTTGCTTGACATGGGTATCTTCCTGTTGAGCGCGTTATCCGCTGCGGACACAGCGGGGGACGAACCCGCCGATCATACAACCACGGCGGCGCTAATTGATTTGGCATGATTCATAAAGTGAATTGACTGCGGTCTTGAGGGGTATAGGGAACTGGGGGCTTGCCTGTTTCGGGGGAATCTTGCATGTTTAAACGTGCCGTGTCTAAAAGGGTCTGGGGACTTTGTGCTTGCGCCGTCATTACTGCCACTGCGGCAGTTGCACAGGATCCGCCTGCCAATACCGGCAATCAGGCCGACAATCTCAACGCTCGCATTCACCGCCAGTTGGAGCGTATCAGTCACGGCGTGAAAAGTGGTGCGTTAAACGCGGACCAGGCCAACAAACTGAAAGCATCGGTTCAGAGTCTGCAGAATCAGGTGGCGGCAAAACGCCAGCCGGATGGAACATTGAAGAAAGAAGATCTGACGCTGTTTGAAAACCTGTTCAATCAAAACAGCAATATGATTCATTCGATGGTCGGCAGCGGTGAGCGCAAAGCTGATAGTGGCGCGGCGGTGGGCCCGGCTTGGGCGCCCGGAAGAGACGGCGCGCAAAACTCGCAA
Source organism: Candidatus Melainabacteria bacterium (assembly GCA_020853845.1). Taxonomy (GTDB): domain Bacteria; phylum Cyanobacteriota; class Vampirovibrionia; order Obscuribacterales; family Obscuribacteraceae; genus QKMZ01. The sequence goes on along the minus strand of JADYYD010000388.1, from coordinate 16,858 downwards.
AAACTTTTGAAAGAGATGAAGATCGAAAACAAGCGCGAGGTCAGGCAGGAACGCCAGGCGATCGAGCAAAAGTTAGAACAGCAGCAACTGGACTACGAGCATCAAATGATCCCGGAGCTTGCTAATCAAAGAAAGTCGATCATGAACGGCAAGCAGCAGCTAAAAGACATTCGCAAAGAACAGAACGCCAATTAGTGCGTCGATTCTGATGGCGTTGCGGGTTCTTGCGGCGAGGGTTGTTGCGGAGCCGCTTGCTGTGTTGCAGCCGGCTCTATCGCAGCGGGTTGCGTCGCTGCCGGCTCTATCGCTGCCGGCTGTGTTGCGGCGGCATTCTGAGCGGCTTGCTTGTCTTGCCAGGCTTGAAACAATGCCACTACAACTAGTGGCGTCAAAATCAGCGCGGAAACCAAAAGAATATTGACCCACAGTGGGAAGCCGCGGGGATGAAGTTCTGGCTGGTCGAATTTTTCCATTTGATTTCGCTTCGAAGTATTAGTAGTAATTCTCAAGTCACAGTCTACATTTTTTCTGCAGTTCTGAGGTCAAGATCAAGAAAGATTAGCATCCATTTTGGGGTGAAATGGGTGTTGTATTAAACAATATAGTAAAAACTTGCAAAATTGAAAAGTGTGGGGAAAAGGTCACAGGGGTACGCTATCGCTGGAAACACTGTCACGGGAGAAAGAGGAATTTTTAGGCTCCAACTTTCTCCCGTGCAGGTAATGGCGACTACAGGTGAGGGCGACGTGCTGGTGACTCAAGTGCGTTTACTTGGTGCCGGTCTTGTCGTCGCTGTTTTTGCCGTTCTTTTCGCCGTCGGCGCTCACATGGGGATTCTTGCCGTCACGATTTCTGCCGTCCTGATTCAGGCGGTCACGATTCTCGTGGTCGCGGTCTTCGCTGCGTGGTCGGTTTGCGCGTTCAAGCATACCGTGGAGTTCGTAAAGACCCCAGGTGCTGAAGAGCATGACGACGAACGAGAGTTTGATGCAGTCAGCCGCGAAAGCAACAGCATCACCACCGGTGCCGAGCATCCAGAGAACGCCGAAACCGAAGGTGGGGCCCATGATAGAGATTGTGACGATGAGACCGTAGAAAAACGACTGCCAGAAGCGACTCATAGCGGTTCTCCTTGATTTTCATAGTTGTTTACTGCGCAGGTGAAATCCGATCTCCACTCGAAGCCCACTCGCCGGACCAAAACTGCAGCGCAAGGCAATTCAGCGTCTGTCGTGTCGCAATGTGCGGCAGTGCAGGTGCAGAATGTCTTGGTGAATTGGTCTGGGGAGTTGGAAGAGAGAAATTGGAGGGGAGCAGAGAAGTGACTCGACAGTAGATCTAAAAAGCACGTATATGCAATAAGTCATGACTTAAGCTCTGATTGCTTCTTCTGATTATTTAAAGGGCTGATTCATGAAACATAATCCAGGGCGGAGTTTTGCCTGCTGTGTGAAGACTTAGCGCACCTTCCGACAGCGCGTTGAGAATTAGCGCGACTTGCGCACTGTCCTCAGATCGGGGTTGCAAGGAGGAGGTCTGACGTGCCGGTTGTCAGTGGGTGGCTGGGGTCTGTCCCGCTACCTGGCGGTTTTTTGCTTGATTTGGCGCGTGCAGTTTCTTAGCGACAAGCGGATTTGGTTCGCCTTCGGATCGGAAGTGGATGTCGAGTCTGAGTGACATGCCTTCACCGATGGTGCCGATAATTTTTCTTTTTTGGATCGACAGCGCACTATCTGTGGTGATTTTCAGATCTCGCGGATGTCAGTATATAAGAGTGCGAAAACTTTGAAACACCATCTCTGTCGATGTTTTCAGCCCTCAAATTATATTCGAAGTGGTACCGCCGGTGCCATCGCGAAAATAAAAAGGATAGACAGTTGATTTTTTATTAGCCGTCGTTGTGTTATTGTTCTAGAATATTTCTAAGCTTATTATCAGCGCCACTAGAAGGAGCGATCGATGAAGAGGACAGGTCTTAACGCAATCGTCGCGGGTGTTCTGTCCATTGGACTGGTTCTACCCGCGGTAGCACAAAGCTACAACGGTCAGCAATTGCAAGGACGCGTTACTTATGTTCCCGCCGGTACATCAGTAGATGCAGTTCTTACGAGTCCAATCGACAGTGGAGTCGCCAAAGCAGGCGATCTCTTCAGCGCTAAGTTGTATACCCCGATGTATCTCGGCAGCGACCTGGTGCTCCCGGGCAACACAGCTCTCGAAGGACAAATGGTTTCGGTAGATAAGAGTGGATTGGCCGGCAGCAACGGCAAAATGACGCTCAGATTGACCGGTGCTGTTACTCCTGATGGAGTCAGATATCCGTTGTCCGCGGTCATCACGGCCAATCAAACCGCCTCAGTTGTGCATGAAACCAAAGACGGTCAAAGTCTTAAAGGTAGAACCACATCCAGTACCGTCAAGAGCGGTATTGTAAGAACCGGTTTGTGGACTGCCGGCGGCACGCTGTTGGGTATCTGCTTTGCTCCCATCGTTGGTGGAGCGGTAGGAGCCGGTGCGATCGCTGGTGTCGCCACTGGTGGCGCGGTCGGTCTGGGCAGCAACTTGTGGCGCAAAGGCAAGGATGTAAAAATTCCTAGCGGCACAAGAATTCAGTTCGCTCTCGACCAACCGATGTCTCTCACTCAGAGCGTCGCCGGCACGGGCAATTATCGCTAAGCTGCAACCAGACTTAAAGTCAGGTTCGTTGGCTCAAGCGTCAGGTTAGGGGAAACTTGAAGGGGTGGCACGCGTGCCGCCCCTTCATCGTCATGGCATCAAATGTGTTTCGGCTCTTTCGCCGGTTTCGCTTTCGCCTTTGCGCTCCCGTCGCCGGCTTTCAGCGTGTTGTTGACCGTTCGAAAACTTGGTGGACCGTTGCCGTTGCCTTGATTTTTCACAAGATTTGCCAGAATTTCGCGCAACTTCGGTTGGTTGTTCGTTTCCTGATAGAGCTTAGCCAGCCCCACGTCGAAGCCGACTCCTTCTGCCGTCCCGCGGTACTTGAGGCTGCCGTCTTTCAACAGAGTTTCCGCGTGTGCGTAATTCTTTTGCCCCAATTTTTGCACCGCCATTTTGTACTGTTTCAACCAGTCTTCCTCAGGCGCTGCCGGCTTGCCCTTATCGTCCCGGGCATCCGGAGTGAAGGTCGTGCTGTAGTGAATGCCGCTTTCCTCGCCGAGGTCCAGTTGATAGCTGTTGTCGGCAACCCGAATTCTAGGAGCGGATTGCTTGAGCAAAGCAAGTACGTCTGCCGGTTTCGTCTCTTTGACGAAATACCTTTTCATCGAGCTTTCTGCTTTTCTCAACGCTGCACTGTCGTTTTCCATTTTTGCTTTTGCAATCGACTTGAGATACCAGGACTTCGCTTCGTCAAAACGCTGCTGTCCTGCGTACCAGTCCGCAGCGCCAAGCATCTCGCTGGAAAAGCACTGCCCGACGGACTCGTTTTGCTTAAGCGTCGCGAGCATCAAATGCTCAGCGCGTGAGATATTGTCATGTTTCGTGTAGCACTCGACCAGATCAAATTTGAGTTTGTGTTTGACATCATATTCGGTGGCAAGGGGAATCAGTCTTTCAAGCATTTCTTCTGCTGTTTGCAGATCTCCGGCACAATATGCCGCTTCCGCATAGCCTTGCAGTTCGCTTTTATAGTCATCGCTTGTTTTGTCGCCAAGCTTTTCACGAATGGCGAGACATTTTTTGAAGAGCGGAACCGCAGTATCTCGATCCGTAGTGCGAAGCAACAGCGCCAGCGCGCTTATCACGGGCAACAGCTCGCTTTCGGGAGCATTAGTTTCTTCCAGGCGCTTCTCGTGTTTCTTTAGCAAGTCCAGCGCTTGCAGATCCAGCCGGGTCGGATAAGGCTCGTGAAACATCGACATGCGAAAGGTGTCAGATTTATCGACTTTATCCAGCGTGGACTGCGACTGGCATGCCAGCGTTCCTATCTGCAGTGAAAATGCAACGGTCGTGACATGCAGTGCCCAGCGTTTCATTCAAAACTCCTTTCGTGTAAGCGACGATTTCGCAATTGCATCGTTTTAAATTTTTTTTGATGGCACCATTTACGGTGGCATGATGGCGGCTCGGCACCGCCGCGCTTAATTTCTTTGCCAAGCCAGGCCAATGTTATGCCCCCTTTCCGGCCCCATTTCAGATTAATTCTCGGCTCGGCTCTACGTACTTTCACGAAAGATCATCTCCCCAAGGGGCGAGTCTTTTGGTAAATTGTCAAGCACAGCATTCATTGCTCCTTTTGCGATCACCATAATGTTTCGGCTCCCCAGCCGCTTTGAACCGCTTTGGATTTCCAAAACCTGAAGCCGGCTCATCGAACCAGATACCTCTCGTCTTTGGACGTTGCAGGAGCTGTTGGGAATACCGAATCAGCTTTTAAGAAGAAACCCTTGACGTTCGATTCTTACTCCAGCTCTGACCCCATTAGCCGCATGTACGCACAGGCGACGGAAAACACCGCCGCTGAGCAGGAGGCATTGAGTCAGCAGCAGAGTCAACCGCCAAAGGCGAGCGGCTTCTTGAGCGACCTGGTTGGCGACCGCAAAGAGCGCACGCTGGCGGGTGCAGTCGTCGGTCGAGTGAGAGACGCTTTTTCCGGTGAATTGACCGAGCAAGAGAAGGTAAAACGCGCCGAAGGCAATGATTTCGTCGGCACAATCGCCGCCGATACCGTCGCCATGATGAGCAAACGCGCCATGGTCGGCGGTTTGGCTCGAGCCGCATTGATGGCGGACACTAAAGGCGACGCACGAGACTTCGCTCTGGGCTTCGTGAAAGATGGGCTGGAGGGCGTCGGGCTCAATTACATCGGCAAGATCGCTCAACCAGGATCGCGAGCATACAACTTTGTCGGCAATCGTTTCGGCATCGGCTTGAAACAGGAAGTCACCCTGCATGCCGGCACGGGCGCGCTCTTCGGCGCACTGAAGGCGGGTTCCGACCCGAATGCTTGGCGCGACCAGAATGGACATTTCTCCTTCCAGAGCGGCTTCAACAATTTGACCGACTGGAAAAAGATAGGCACGGCGACCATTTCCGGCGCCGTTATCAACGTGCCGGCGGGCATGATCGGCATGCGCCTGGCGAAGTCATCGACCCTATCCGTTGCCAACCGTACGGGCTCCGAAACTTTCGGTCGCGTCACCGGCGGCGTCATTTCCGGAGCCGGCTCCGGCGGAGTCTTCGGCGGATTGGACGGAGTCATTCAAGGCAAGAGCCTTGCCGAAATCGGTCATAGCACCTGGGACGGCATGCTCGTCGGCGCCGCAACCGGCGGCGTCATGACAGGCTGGCATTCTTTTCGCCCCGGCAAGCAAGCCCCGGTTCCCGGCGACACCGCCGAAACGCCGGCCAAGAAGCAAGTTCAGGAGGCATTGCCGGCAACAAGCGAGAAGAAGCTTGGCGTCGTCTCGCAACCAAGCCGCGAAAAAATTACCCACATGCTCGAAGATTCGCTCACTCCCGAGCAGCTCAATCGCGCTTTTGAAGTTTACGACCAAATCGCCTACAACCCGTCCATCAAGCTCGGCGTAAGAGACTTGAACAAACTGCTCATTCAGCAACCCAGCACTGAATTGCCGGTGCGCCGCGTGAAGAACGATCCGAACATGCCGGAAACATTCGCGACCGAAGCTGAATTCTTGCAGTGGACTGAAGTGCAAAAAGAGCCGGCGCGCGTCTATCAAATCCAGGGCACGCCCACCAAGGTCATCATTCCTGAAGCGTACGCGAAAAAGCTCGATGCTATTCGCGAGCTGCGCGTCTGGGCGGAGACCGATGCTCCTTCCTTCGACAATCTCGAAGGCACGCAGCGCCGTGTTTTGCAGAAGCACGCCATGGAAGGAAAGATGGACCTCATGCAAGCGGTTTTCGGCGAGAAAGCCGACAACATCGCCCGCATAATCAAGGCTCGTGTCGATGTCACCATGGGAGAAAATAGCCGCGCATTGCCGGAAGACTTCATCCAGGCGATCAAGTCCTTGCCCGATCCGCGCCTGGTCAAAGAACTGATCATCATGGATGAGCCCGACTACAGCAATCGCTACGTGCGCACAGGAGAGAAGCCAGGTCTGCCGACTGCGGCAAATGCCAGAGAGAATGGCACGATTACGTTCTTCGAGGCCTACAACGGGCAACCGAAGGGAACCACCTCGCTGAGCAGCGTGCAGAAGTTCTTCTCGCATGAATGGGCGCACTTGCTCAAATTCAAAATGAAGGAGCACAGCGCGCTTTTCAATGAAGCTGCAGAACTGGAAACCGGATTTTACTCCCGCGAATACGCAAAACGCCAGTATCCCGACCACCCCAATTTGAAGCATCACGAGAATTGGGCCGTGCATCTGGGAGAAGAGCTCTTGATGCCGGATGCAGACGGCTTCTTCATCACAGCCAATGCCGCTCCCATCCGCACCACGTTGATGGCGAAAGCCTGGCTGGAATCGCTCATACCGGGCAATCGCGAAGTGATGACCCATCCCGGCGATTTCGTATCACGCATTCAGGAAATTCCGCAGCGCGTTGTTAAAGGAGACGTTCATGCGGCCCGCCTGAAGTACATCGCCGAAGAAGTGGTGCCGGTAGCCAGACGCAACCTTCTGGAACATTTGCAAAACGGCTCGCCGAACGATCAGCAGCGCGCTGCCATGATCCTTGGGCGCGTCGGCGATCCCGCCGACATTCCGGCGATGACGGAAGCGTTCAACAACTCGACCGATATGCGCCTGAGAAAAAATCTTTTCCAGAGCATGGTGAATATCTCGGCTCTCACTCCTGAAAGTCGTCTCGGTTTTCTTGTTAAGCACGCCGGCGAGGGGCAGCCACTGAGAGAAGAAGCAATGTCCGCGCTGGCTAATTACAATCATCCTGAAGCGTTTGCATATCACGAAGTGCTGAGACTTTCAGCCAGCGAGAGAAACATTCCGCAGCTCATGGATTTCATGAGTAAAACACCGGTCGCCGGCGCCAGGCAGATGGCGTTTGATAATGTCGTCAAACTGGCAAAAACAGGACCCTACGCGGATGCATTTCTGGAGAAATTCCTGGTGAGAGTATTGCGTTATCAACCGGAGTTGCGCATCCAGGCATTGAATGAAGCTGTGAAGCATCCGACCTTGGAATTGGAACTGGAAGTGCTGAAATTGCAGCGAGGTTCAAATGCCGAAGTTGTCGACCGCGCCAAGCAGGTTTCCGCTGAGATAAAGATGGCACGGACGTTGGAGCAGTTGAAGAGCTGGGCGTCCGGTTCTGATGAAAGTCTCAAATACAAAGCAATTCAAGATCTCGCCTGGGCTAACGATAATCGAGCCATCCCGGTTCTTCTGGAAGTCGTGGGCTCAGGTCATCCCAAATGGTCGAATGAAGCGATTGGCGCCTTGCAACACTACAGCCCGAATATGATTCAAGCTTACGCTCATCAGCTTCAGCGCGACGGCAGATCGCTTTCCTGGGGTGATGTGAAACAGCGCATGGGTGTTCATAACACCAGACATTAGGCGCGAAACTTTTTTCTGCCGACGCGAAGATCTTTGCTGCGCGAATTTCTATGCCGGGTGGAACATCTGGAAGAGCTTGTCCATAGAAAAGCTCATTCGGACAGGTCTTCCGTGGGGGCATGTATCATTGCGCGGAGTGGCGAGCCAATCGCAAAGCAATGAAATTATCGAGTCTTCCGAAAGGGTCATGCCGTTTTTTACGGCCGATTGGCAAGCAACGGACTTGGTTGCTTCCAAAATGATATTGGCATGATCGCAGGTGATGAGCTGATCTAAGAGTTCCTGAATCGCAGCTTCATAGTTTTTGTGAGCGAGTTCCAGTGGAACCTGCGTGCAGAGGCTGCCACCATCTGCGGTGTGCTCGAATTCGAAGCCTAATTTCGCCAGCACCTCCTGATTTTCCTTGAGGCACGATGATTGTTCCGCGCTGAGCCGCAAGGGCGCTGATATAAGCAGGTGTTGCGTGAGCTCTGTCAAACGTCCCGGTTCGGATTGCGCAGCCAGAAGCCGTTCGTAAATCGTGCGTTCGTGAGCGATGTGCTGCTCCACAATTTCCAAACCCTGCTCTGATTCGATCAGGAAATAAGTGTTTTTCAAATAAGCCAGAAGGCGCCAACCATCAGGTAGTTCGCGAGGTGCCTTCGAAGCTTCGGCAATTTCCGGAATATTCGCCGCAGGCAGATTGTGCGCGAGCCTGTCTCTGAAACCCAGTTGACGCGGGCGGCTCAGTGATTCCGCAACGAAAGAGCGCCTGTCGTTGCCGTCTTGCTGACCGCCTTGCTCCAAGCGAGCGTAGGCGATTTGCGCGTCTTGAGTCTCATAGACATCTGCTTGCGCAGAGCGCGACTCGACGATCAAACTGACTGCCACTGCGGGCTGATGTTCGGAAGTTTCGATAGGGTGAAAGTCTTGCTGTTGCTGCTGTTGCTGCTGTTGCTGCTGTTGCTGTTGTTGCTGTTCTGCAAATGTGGGACGCGGCAATGTGCGCAGTGCTGTCACGATTGCGCGCTGGACGGTCAAATAGACTTCGTTGCCCTGACTGTATTTGATTTCTTTTTTGGTCGGGTGAATGTTGACGTCGACATGCTGTGGATCCAGCTCGATCGAAATCACGGCAAAAGGATGTCTTCCGCGCGGGATCAGGTCGCTGTATGCGTACTCGAGAGCTTTGTAAGTGAGCGGGCAGCGCACGGGACGATTGTTGACCATCGTCAAAATCGCTTTGCGGTCGCCGCGGAAATGAACCGGTTTTGCCACCAGCCCCTTCACTTTCACGCCGTGCGTGACGTCGTGATTGTTTACTTCAAGCAGTGATTCGTTGCCGGTGAATAATTTGGCTTCTTTAGCAACCAGCGCCAATTCGCCCGAGCCGCTTGTCCGCATCTGGATGTTGCCTTCATGCTCGACTGTGATTGCCACATGAGGATAGGCGATGGCGAGACTTTGCACAATTTCTTGAATATGCGCGAATTCGGTTGATGCTTTTTTGAGAAACTTCAGCCGCGCGGGCACGTTGTAGAAAAGGTCCACGACTTCCATCGTCGTGCCGGGAGAACAGCCGGTTTCCGTGCTCGTGATTTTGCCTTCGTATGCATCGATGCGAAAGCCGCTCGCTGAGTCATGCAAGCGTGTATAGCAAGTAACTCTGGCAACCGACGCGATGGACGGCAGAGCCTCGCCGCGGAAGCCCAGCGAGGTCAAACGCCAGAGGTCGTCGGCGCAAGAAAGTTTGGATGTCGCGTGCCGCTGGAAGGCGAGAATGGCGTCCTCGGGCTGCATTCCATGCCCGTTGTCGGCAACCGAAATCGTCCGGCATCCTTCGGATACACTGATCGATATACTCGTGGCGCCGGCGTCGATAGCGTTTTCAACCAGCTCTTTAACGACCGAGGACGGGCGCTCCACCACTTCTCCGGCGGCAATCTGGCTTGCTATGTAGTCAGGTAGGACTTGAACTTTAGGCACGGGCAGATTCTATCAGGCGCGCGCCGCTCTCAAAAACAAAGTAAATTTAACGCTCATGCAAAAGATCGGCGAAACGGCCATACTTGCGCGGTACCAAACATTGATACCAGTTTTTTTAAATACCGCAAGGAGGGAAGGCAGGAAGCATGGGCAGGGACGTCGCAATGCCGGACAACGTCGTCATGGAGTTGGTCGGCGATTCCACGGAGATGGATCCGGAGGTTTTCTTCGAGGAGCTCATGGGTCTGGTGGAGCGCTCGATTTTGCAAGGTCGGCTTCTGGTCTCGCTCAAGCAGGCTGGACTTTCGCTGGTGGCGCTCGATACGACCGCCAAGCCGTTCAAGCAAGTCTGCGATTTTCTTGCTGACAATCCGCTCAAACAGCAGAAGTATGAGGCGGACGGCGAAGAGGGCTGTTATCGCATCGAGCTGCCTTTCACCGATGAGATGATTCAGGAGCTGGAAGAATTCGCGCCGGAGCTCGATCTCGAGCCCACCGAAATCGACGAGATCATTGCCGCATTTTTGCGCCTGTTCCACGCTTTTGTCGGCTTTGAAGTCGACAATGAAGAATATGGCTATCAGGCGGCGATACGCGGTCTCAAGGAAGATCTGGAAGATTTTCACGAACAGGGGTGGACGATGTCCGGCATGGCGGGCGTGATCGACACTCCGGCAACGATGGACTCCACGCAAGTTTGGGATACGGAAAAGAAAAAACCCGATGATTGTCCGATTTTCTGCGTCTTCGATTAGGCAATGATGCAAGGCAAGCTGCCTATTTCCGCTTTTTTATTGATTGCAGCGGCGGCCGCAATTGCAGTCATAGGGATGAACAACTTTTCCGCTCTCGAAAAGGAAGTTTTCGAACGCCTTATGATCGCTTTCGGCGAGACGGAAGCGATGCTGAAGAGCGGCTCCAAAAGCGGCGCAGCGCGTGATGTTTTGCTGTGGCTGTTTTCTCTTTTGCTCTCCGCCGCGGGAATGGTCTCGGGCTGGAAATTGTCTGCAGTGCCGCGCATTGTCGTATCTATCCAGGTCTTTGTTCTTTCTCTCGTCATCACCTGGGCCGCCTGGAAGTATCTGTCCATCGCGCTGCCGCCGGTGACATTCATCGCCGCTATCACTCTGGGTGTTTCCCTTGGATACGCTCTGCGCCGCTGGCATGCCGACGAAACGCGAATGCAGTCGCAGTTTTATTTGCTCAAATTGCGCAACAACGAATTGCGCGATGTGCGTTTGCAAATGGTCCGTCAGGATGAAGTGGAACGCCGCATGCTGGCTGCCGATTTACACGATCAAGTTCTCAATGACATGAAACGTTTTCGCAAAAAGTTCGAAGCGTATGCCAAAGACAGAGCAACCGCAGACGCCACCGAGCAGAAAGAAGAGATCGATAAGATTTTGTCTGACACCATGATCGAGATTCGCGAAGTGATGGACAGCCTCTGCCCGTCAGCGCTGGAGCATCTTGGATTGAGCGCCGCATTGGAAGACTGCGCGCGCAAGGCCGGCGAGAAAGGCGGCTTTAAAGCTCGTTGCAAAAGCAAGATTGAAGACGCGGATGTGGAAAAACTCTCCCTGGTCGAGCAGTCTTTGCTGTATCGACTGGTGCAGGAAGCGCTCACCAACGTGATTAAGCATGCCGAAGCGAAAACCGTGCGCATCAATTCCGAGATGTCCGGCGACAATCTCGTCGTTACGGTAGCCGACGACGGCAAGGGCATTCCGGACGGCAAATTGAGCGAAGATTCCAGAGGTTTACGCTATATGCGTCAGAGGGCAGATCTGATTGGGGCGACCATCTCCTTTCGCGCCGGCGATGGGATGGCCGGTCCGGGAACCATAGTTGAGATACGAGTTGATCTGGCGGGGAGAACGGCAGTTGAAAATTCTGGTGGTTGAGGATGTCCCGGCTTTGCGCGCGCATGCAGGCGAGGTAGTGAAACGCTTGTTTCCCAAGGCTGAAATTGCCGAGGCGACAAATGGCGCAGAGGGACTTGAGCTTGCGGAAACAACGGCGCCCGATTTCATCATCATGGATGTTTCGATGCCTGAAATGAGTGGCATCAAGGCGGCTCAAAAAATCTGGCAGAGCGCCCCGCAGCGTAAAATCCTTTTCTGGTCCCAGTATCATCGCGAAGCGTATGTTCGCGAGCTGGGCAAAATCGTGCCTGATGAGGCTATCCACGGATATCTCCTCAAATCCGAAGGCGACGACAAGCTCGAAGAAGCCATCAAATGCGTGGTCAATGAAGACAATCCGTACATCGACCCGGTGGTGCGCGGCGTGCAGGCCCGCTTAAAATGCAAAGACAGCTCCCTCAGTGATGTCGAGTTCGAAACCCTGGTGGACATTGCCACCGGCCTTACCGACAAGGCGATTGCCGCGCGCAGGCACATCAGCGTGCGCGGCGTGCAAAATCGGCTTTCGATGCTTTTGGACAAGCTCGTGAAAGGCGAGGATGCGCACTTGCGTGAAAGCGCCGGCATGGAAATCTTCAATCCGCGTACCCGTGTGGTTTTCGAGGCGTTGCGCCGGGGGCTTGTAGACCCGGATGAAGTAACTAAGCTCGAGGACGACCTTACCGAGTGGATAGATGAAGAGTTCGACTATCAGCGCCAGCGCTAATTTCCTAAGACTGTGTCCTTTTCTTGCTTTGCGACTTTTGGGGAGGGGTGATGGTTTCACTTAAGAGTCGGCTTTCTGGCAAAAAAGATTCTATAAGTTCTTTTTTTGCACGCACTTTGCCACCAGAAACTTCTAAGAGCCCTTCACTTTCTAGCATTGCTATATCTCGCGCCAAGGTTCGGTGTTTGATACGCGCATAAGCAATGGCAGTCCTTACATTCAGCTTTTTGATATCTGTTATCCAAATGGGTTTTTGTTCTTTAGAAATTTCGATCAGCAAATCTCTGCGACGTTTTTCTGCTTCCAAGCTTCTTTCTTTGTACTGTTCATAAATGAAATACTGCCAAGTAAGGTCCAATTGATGTTCCCGTATTCTCGAAATTTGACTTTTTAAGCCATCAACAAGTCCCTTAAGTGCATAGTGCAAAAACGGCATGATGTCACCACCACTTTTACTTGCGTAATCGAGCTGTCGATAATACTCCACGCGTGTTTGATTGTAATGATTGCTGAGTAAATGTGCGATAGGGGTAGAAACGCCAGCGGCAAGAAGAATGAAATATTCCAACAGCCTAGAGGTTCTTCCATTGCCGTCTCCAAATGGATGTATCCAGGCTAAATACAGATGCGCAAATATCGCCTTGATTATTCCGATGGAGATTGACGAAAAACCTTCTCCAATAGTCTCATTTAACACTTCACAAAGTCGATTGAGAAGGTATTCGCAATCCTCTGGTGGCGCACCTCTATAGTTTCCTACTGTGACATCGTAACTTCGAATTTTGCCTGGGGTAACGTTGTCTTCTAGAGGTAGACCTTTCAAAACCATTTCATTCATTTTCTTGATTAACGAAGAGTCAAGAGCGCTAAGACTCCCCTCAAGAATTGCCGGTGTGAGCTTGTCCATTGCCTCGTGAACATTGTCAATCTCTTTTGCCAAATATTGCTGAGAGGCTGGCAAAACCAACTGTCCATGCAATTGCTGCAATACTTGATGTTCCGTCAAAGTGTTGCCTTCAATTGCGGTTGTCGCCAACACACCTTTTGCCAAGTAAAGCGTATGCAGTTCGCGCGCTACGTCTGGCAGCAATGGAACCCCGGCAATGTGGTCGCATTTTGAATTCGCTTCGCCTAGCAACATCCAAAATGTCGCATCTGCTTTTTCCAAATTGAGATTGAATGAGAGCCACGAATGGCTTTCAAGATATCTTCGATTTGTGTTCATGTTGACGTGCCTGCGAGGATGAGCGTTGGCAACCACATTGGTAAATATATTAAACCCCAAATCGGGATATATTGCTAGCGATCCGCGTTTTTGGATAAATTACTATAACGCATAGGTGGCAACTTGCTTTGACGATCCGTTTGTATATTTATTGGTTGCGATCGGGAAAGATCGATCAGGGTTCTTATTGCGCCCCTTGTTTTTTCGATTGAGCATGCGCGGTTGCGCTACGTTTGACAACCGCCGCGGCTTATGCCGGCTCTGCAAGCCTTTTACTCTTCATTGCTCGTTGATGAACATTGATGACTTTTTTGCATTTCTCGCATGCGCGGGTGTATGGTCTAGTTCTTAATTCCTTTTCGCTGTTTTTCGTTCTTCCGCCCACAAAGACCTCCCCATACCAGTTTCCGCTTTCCGTCCCTTTCGCTTCGCCGCGACTGAGCCGACTGGTTTTTGGGAAACGCTTGATGGGTTGCCGTTTTTGTCGGGTTGCGAACGTTGAATGGCTTCACCTCGGCGCCGACTGATTGTTATCCAACGATTGCTCAGCGCTGAGGACTTCGCGGGTCGCTCAAAACCACCTTTCGAAACTCCTTTCGAAAGCCCCTTCCGGTTTTTTCAAAATTCCGGATTCGTCCAATCACGGATTTTGAGTCGATCTAAAAGAGGAGTTGGCGTATGTGGCTTGCCACAATTATCCTAGTCCTGGCAGCAATCATGGCTTTCTTCGCGTTCAAGCGACTGGAAGAAGACAAGGCTGTTCTCAGGCACACAATCAGAGTCAACCTCTCGATTTTGCGCGGCGAACTCGATGAACTGTCGGGCATCGCGCAGACTCAAGAGAAGACCAAAGACGTGAATCAAGCTCAGGCTTTGCTCGTTCTGGCTCGCGCCCTGGGCGACGAATCAGAGCGTGACCTGGACAGCTCGTCGGAAAAGATGCTTGGCAGAAAGCTGAGCCTTGCGTTTTCGGCGATGGATATGTCGATGCGCGCGCGTCATTTGCTCAAGGCTGTTCGCCCTGTTGAGCGGAATGCGTAAATTCGCGTAATTCATTTCCCATCGACGGAAATCGGCACATCAAGAAGGCGGTCGACGTAAAACTCGACCGTCTTCTTTTGTGTTTATTTACTTTGGAATTTTGATACTACACAATGTAGCAAACGCCCGTAGCATCGTTTCACCCTAAGGGCTGTCATTTGATTTAGACTTCTCAGCCTGAGGGGGAGACTTCCTTGACCGACGATTTCGAACAAGCACTGCAATTCGAGACTTTGGCGGCGTCGCTAAAGATGGACCAGAAAGCGGCCGCCGATATGGTCGAGCAGTTGGCGCGCATGCTCAGCTCGTGCCTGCCGGACAGCGTGGAAATCAAGCGCGGCGGCGGGTTCTTTTCGAAGGAAAAGCCGGTCGAGCAAATGACCATCAAGTTTGACGATTCGCATTACCAAATTGTCAAAACAGGCAACGGTCGTTACACGGCCAAGCACCTCAAGATTGTCCGCGGTGTGGCGTTAAAAACGACCGAGATGCCATTTGATAAATGCTTTACGGAGATTGTGGAAAACCTCACCAAAATGGCTGAGCATAATGCCGCGGCGCGTATGGCGTTAAACAAATTCGTGCTTGGATAGGGCACCATATGTGGTTGCTGTTCAAAAAAGAAACACCGGAAGAGATTGAGCGAAAGCGCCAAGACGAACTCGCTATACAGGCGCTTAAAGACGGCCGGATCTTGCCGCGCGCCAAGGCGCGCATCGAGCATCACATGGCGAGCGGCAAGCGTTTGTTCTCGACGGACATGACCACCAAGGAGCATATTCTTATCGAAGAGTGCGGCATTCAGCCGCTCGGACAGGTGATGGGCACCTGCTTCTATCGCATCGGGCTGATTCAGCGCACTCAAAGATGGACCGGTGAAGTTCATGCCATAGCTGAGGCGCATCGCATGGCTCGCGAGCAAGCGGTCTACCGCATGAAAAAAGAGGCGGAACTTTACGGCGCCGACGGCATCGTCAGCGTTCGCATCAAATCTTCAAAGCCGGATTACAGCTCCGATCTGGTTGAATTCACCGCAATCGGAACTGCCGTCAAAGTAAGCGGCTGGGACAAGGAAGATCTGGAAGACGGACCTTTCACCAGCGAATTGAACGGACAGGAATTCTGGCAACTGATACACGCCGGATACCGCCCGGCCAGCATCGTTTTTGGGATTTGCAGCTATTACATAAACTCAGATACGGACACACGCTATCTGACAGTGAGAGGCTGGCGCGCCGGCAATCAGGAAGTGCGGCAGTGGACATATGGATTTTACGAAGCGCGGGAGCGGGCTATTCAAGGGCTGCAAGAGGATATCATCGATCATAAGGCTGATGGCTGCGTCGGTATGGCAGTCGATTGCGACCTCGAAGACATCGACTACGAAATCAACGACACACGCTATCTCGACCTGCTCATCACGTTTACCGCCATCGGCTCGTCAATCAGAAAGATGAAGCGACCGCACAAAGTCATCGAGCGCAAGCCGCTCACCATGCTTAATCTGTCGAGCAAGAGTTTTGTTTCGCTCGGCTCTCGCACCGATGAATTGCGAGGCAGTTTCGACGACGAAGATTTTTCGAGTGACTACGACTAGCTAAAGGAAAACGACATGACCAGCTCAGGACCTTCGGATCTTCCAGAACATGCCAGAGAACGTCTTCACCACATGATGGGCGAGGGTGGGCATCGCAAATTGTTCACCAGCGACCTGACCGTGAATGAGTTTTTGCTTGTCAAAGAATGTGGTTTCGAGCCCTTGGGAATGGTCGTTGGCACGTCCATTTATCACATCGGTTTCCAGCAGGCGAAGTGGACTCAAAACATGGAGATGGAAATCCTGACGCAAGCCATGTACCATGCGCGCGAGCTGGCCATGACGCGCATGGAAGAAGAAGCGCATGAACTGGGTGCTGACGGTGTCGTCGCAGTGCGTTTGACGGTAAAGCACATGTCGTGGAATTCGGACATCGCTGAGTTTGTCGCCATCGGGACGGCTGTCAGACACGTGGATAACGACGGCAAGTACAAGGCTCTGAACGGGCGACCTTTCACTAGCGACCTTTCGGGTCAGGATTTCTGGACCTTGTTGCATGCCGGCTATCGCCCGGTGGGCATGGTGATGGGCAATTGCGTTTATCACATCGCGCACCAGTCTTTTGGGCAGTGGTTCAAAACTGTCGGGCAAAACGTGGAGATGACGAATTTTACCCAGGGCCTCTATGACGCTCGCGAACTGGCGATGGAGCGCATGCAAGCCGAGGCGGAGACACTTCAAGCCGAAGGCATTGTCGGCGTCGACATACACGAAGGCAATTACGGCTGGAGCACGCATGTTATCGAATTTTTCGTCGTAGGAACAGCAATCGTGCCGATTCGAGCCGACCACCACATCCCGACGCCGCAACTGGTGCTTTCGCTTAACGACTAGCGCTCGATCGTATTAGCCTTGCGAGCTGCGGATTGCGAACTGGATAATCGCCTGGCT
>JADYYD010000387.1 GCA_020853845.1 Candidatus Melainabacteria bacterium | reverse complement strand
TTGCTTCATTCGTCAATTTTTCCGCTTCGGCAATTTGAGCGTTCAATCTGACACTCAGATCACGTCCCTTGAGCACAAACTCATCGGCTTCGGTTTTGATTTCCTGAGCTGTTTCCAATCGCCCGGGTTGATAACAGCAAGACGCATCGCTCTCGGTTACAGCATTGCTCTCGGTCGCCGCAGTGCTCTTATCGGACCCGGTAGAGCAGAAGGCCAACACATCCATTGTGAGTGCCATTGACGGCGCCAAAAGTATCGACAAAGCGACAGCCGGCGTTCTGTTCATAAAACGTTCTCCGTTAGAGCAATCCCAATCCTAACCAGTATCAGTGAATTGAACCATGTTGTCTGGTGTTTTGCACCAATTTTGGCGCAAGGTTACCAATTACCAAATTTATGATAGGCGTTGGGATTTCGGCGGGCGACCGGCTTTAGAGGCTTCAAAGTAACTCTCTGAGGCGGTGTTACCCCGGCGTTTTTGAAGGCTTCCTTCAGGGCGCTTTGAGTTGAAAGGTGCAGGTCAGAAAGCAATCCGGCGCGGGCACGCAATTCGAGAGGCTTATCATCTCCGGGCACGTCATCCCTTTCAGGCGAACCATAGAAGCGTACATAGAGATTGGTACCGAGAGCGCGCAGCCGTGCATTTCCAGGCTTGTTCGACGGGTCGGCAAGAAGCAATTTGAGATTATTAGCCGACTTCTGAATTTCAACCGAGCGACGCGCCGCTTCGTATCGCGCCAGCGCCGCCTCACGCATTGCATCGTTGCGGTGCCAGCTATTTTGAATATACGACCTGTTGCTGACCTCCTCGTCCGGGCGGTAATACCAGCGCCTGTAACGAGTCGGATCTGCCTCAACGCGCAGTTGCAACCGCTGAGCAGCCTGCCTCATCCTTTCTTGAGCCATTCTCTCGGCATCCGCCCTGATGCGCCCTTTCATATCCGCAGATTGCATATTCAGCAGTCGCAAGGCTTGCTGAACAATCATCGGGTCTTCAGCTACATGCTTTCTTTTCTCGCGATCGCAGGCAAGGTCGAGGACAGCTTGTCTTGCCAGACGACCCTCTTTGCTGAAGGGATTCAGGCGAAAACAGAACTCGAATTCCTGCTTGGCGGCATCGTATTCGCGAAGCTGCTCCAGGGTGCGCGCCAGGTAGAAATGCGGCTTCCAGCTCATTGGATTGCGAGCGCAAGCCTCTTCGAAAAACATCGCGGCGGTACGAAAACGCTTGTAATAGTACTGCTCGATACCGTCTTCAAGCGGTCCGGCATGCGCCGCAGTTGCAAATGCTACCGCTGCGCAGCAAAGGAATATCGTCACAGCGGTGACTCGAAGAGCCGAAAGTCTAATAAACATGCCTGTCCGCAGTCGGGGGTCTTTAGATCAATAACCCATATTATCCCAAAAACCCACATTCGCTTGACATCTTAATGTTTCAAGCCCCGGAAATAGCTGGAAAGAGCTGGAATTCTAAGGAGCTGGCAAAAAAGCGCCAATCGTCCTGAAAATTGATAATAATGAGGGGATGTCACCGGCTGTTGGCGGAATTCAGGTTTTCAGATGTTCAGCGGAGCCCCACCTGTCCACTTAATGTGGTCGAATATGTTCGACCCGAAGCGGCCGAAAGTTGAAAAGGCGGTTGATTGGAAACGCCTCGGGCGCCTTTTTCTGCCGTACTGGAAGCAGGAAGTCGTGGTTGTCGCGTGCATCACGGCCGTGGCCACCTTGGGGCTATTGCCTCCGGTCCTGACGATGAACCTGATCGACAAAGCCATTCCATCGGGCAACTTCCAGTCAGTCATGGTGATAGTCGGCTTCATGGTGGCCTCGGCCATAGCGTCTTCACTTATCAGTGCCATGCAAGGCTATATGAACTCGCTAATTGGCGAAAGTATCATGCGTGACTTGCGCCTTCAGTTAATGACGCACATGCATCGAATGCCGCTGGACTTTTTTACTAGCAATAAAACAGGCGAAGTAATCAATCGTGTCACCAACGATGTGGACAGTATCGATAGTGTTGTCTCCGGCACGCTTGTGATGATCCTCATCAATCTATCCGTCATCACTACGACTTTGATAACGATCTTTCTTCTTGATTGGCGTCTGTCGCTGATGTCTCTGGCGGTTCTGCCGTTCATGGTGGCACCATTGTGGCCGGTCGGGCGAAAGATGTACAACATCAGAAAAGCGACGAGAGAAAAACGCGACGAGATGCAATCAATCGGGCAGGAAACACTTTCCGTTTCCGGAATCGTGCTGCTCAAATCTTTCAATCGGGAAGGCTATGAGCGTGACCGCTACCATCGCCTCGGAACGGACTTGATGAAGTCGGAAATAAAACTGGCGATGGTCGGGCGTTGGTTTATGGCGCTCATCAATGCGATGGTGACATTGGGTCCTGCGTGTATCTGGTTGTACGGTGGTTGGCTCTGCATCAATTCCGGTATCACAGTAGGGATGGTGGTGACTTTTGTCGCATTGCTCAGCCGGCTCTATACGCCGGTTGCCGCGCTTGCCGGTGTTCAGATCCAGGTTATGACTGCACTGGCTGTTTTCGAAAGGATATTCGACTATCTCGATCTGGAAGAAGAGAAAAACGATCCAAACATGCCGCGGCTAGATGTCACTGCCGGTGATATCAGTTTTGAAAACGTAAGCTTTTCTTACCCCAATGGCAGAAAAGCCATTGAAAATGTTTCCTTCCATATAAAACCGGGGCAAATGGCAGCTCTTGTCGGTCCGTCAGGAGCGGGGAAAACAACAATCAGCATGCTGCTCCCGCGCTTTTACTTGCAGCAAGAAGGCACAATAAAGATAGACGGACAGGATGTGCGGGAAGTGCAAATGTCATCTTTGCGCGAAAACATAGGAATTGTGACGCAGGAAACTTATTTGTTCCATGATACCGTCTACAACAATCTCGTGTATGCCCGACCCGACGCCACTCGCGATGACGTGATAGCGGCATGCAAGGCGGCCAATATTCATGATTTTATCGAAACACTCGAAAACAAATATGACACCACAGTTGGTGAGCGAGGTCATAAACTAAGCGGAGGCGAAAGACAACGCTTGGCCATTGCGCGAGTGCTTTTGAAGAACCCTCAAATTCTCATTTTGGATGAGGCGACTTCTTCTCTTGATTCTGAAAATGAGGCACTTATTCAAGCTGCGCTCACGCCGCTGATACAAGGTCGCACCAGTCTTGTCATTGCTCACAGGCTCTCGACAATTGTGCAAGCTGACCTGATTCTCGTGGTTGATGACGGACAAATAGTAGAGTCCGGCAGTCATGAAGAATTAATCAAGAAGGACGGGCTGTACAACCGACTCTATAAAACTCAATTCAGAGAAGCAGCCGCGATTTAGAAATACAGACGCAATTTTCTGTTCACATAGTGTTCAGCAAAAAGTAGTATAAGGATAGGATGGCGCGATTCTGAGGCGTGCTGATGGAGGTGAGTGATGAAAGTCGCGATAACGGGCTCGACCGGGCTTGTCGGCAAAAAGATTGTCGCTCGACTTGAGGGCGGCGGACATCAAGTAGTAAAACTCGTTCGCGGCAAACCCAAGGATCAAAGTGAGTTCTCATGGGACCCGATGGGCGGAAAAATCGATCCCAAGGCATTCGAAGGCGCCGATGCGGTGATTCATTTGGCCGGTGAGAACATCGCCTCCAAGCGCTGGTCATCGGAGCAAAAAGCCAAAATCAAACAAAGCAGAGTCAAGGGCACGGAGTTGATCGCTCATACGATAGCCATTATGGACAATCCGCCGCGTACTTTAATTAGCACTTCGGCAGTCGGATATTACGGCAGCCGCGGCAGCGAAATGCTGTCGGAGAAAAGCACTTCCGGGAAAGGGTTTCTCGCTGCTGTGTGTCGTGACTGGGAAGATGCGACGAAGAGCGCGGAACATAAAGGACTGCGCGTAGTGCATGCGCGTTTGGGAGTTGTCCTCAGTAGAGAGGGTGGAGCACTTAAATTGATGTTGCCTCCTTTCTTGATGGGCGGCGGCGGACCGCTAGGCAATGGACAGCAGTATATGAGCTGGATAGATCTCGATGATACCGCCAGTGCATTCATCTATTTGCTCACCGCCGATGGTGTCAGTGGACCAGTCAATATAGTGTCTCCAGATCCGGTGACAAATGCTGAATTTACAAAGACCTTAGCTAGTGTCATTCATCGTCCGGCGTTCTTTGCAGTGCCGGAATTCGCAGTCAAAATGATGTTCGGCGAGATGGGGGAAGAATGCCTTCTGGGCAGCAACCGAGTCAGTGCGGACAAATTGGTATCTTCCGGTTTCAAATTCGCATATCCCGAACTCGAGACGGCGCTCAAACATGAGCTCAACTGAACGCATGAATTCCGAATCCGAATTTTTGCCGGGGCACAGCGATCAGCTTCAGCTTTTGATGAGAGCAGTTGAGTGTGCACGCAATGGTATCGTCATCACAGATCCATCGAAGACGGACAACCCGATTATCTATGTAAATCCTGCCTTCTCTCAACTCACAGGGTACGCAAAAGAGCAGATCATCGGACGCAATTGCCGATTTTTGCAAAGGGACGATCGAGAACAGCCGGCAGTAAAAGAATTACGCGAAGCGATTGGCAAAGAAGTGCCGATCACAACGATCTTGCGAAATTACAGAAAGAACGGCTCTTACTTCTGGAATGAATTGACCATATCTCCAGTCAAAGACGAACATGGAAGGGTATCTAATTTCGTTGGCGTTCAAAACGACGTGACAGCGCGGATAGATTCAGAAAAAAGAGTTCAGGAGTTTTACTCCATGATCTCTCACGAGCTTCGCACGCCCTTATCTTCAATTCACGGCGCTCTGACCGCTGTAGAAGATGGCTCGGCCGGTCGCGTGAATGCGCAAGTTATGCGATTGATTCGCATTGCAGTGGACAATTCGACGAGGCTGATGCGCCTGATTAACGACATTCTCGATTGGAAACAACTTGAAGCAGGCAAGTTCAAATTGACTCTGGCCAGCTTCGACCCACAACAAGCTGTCGCTTCAGTCGTCCGTGAATTGCAAGCGACGGCAGAAGCGAAAAAGGTGGTGTTGGTGCCTGAGATTTTGCCGCACCATGACATATTTGCAGACCAAGATCGTATTGTGCAAATTCTCAGCAATCTCAGCGCCAACGCAATCAAATTTTCCCCACCCAAGGGCATAGTTACGATCAGACTTGAAGCCCCAGCCAGTGATACCATTCGATTTACAGTTACCGATCACGGACCGGGTATTGCAGCGGAGCAAATGGACAAACTGTTCGTCCGCTTCCAGCAGCTCGACTCTTCCGATACACGCAAGAAGGGCGGCTCCGGATTGGGTCTGGCGATATGCAAAGCGATCGTTGAACTGCACGGCGGAAATATTGGTGTTTCCAGCAAAGTCAACGAAGGTTCGTCATTCTGGTTCGAAATTTTCAGTTGACCGGTTCTGCAATCCGCATCAGATAACCGCGGTTTCTTACATTCTCAATCAAGGATTCTTGATCGGCGGTGTCGATCGATCGCCTGAGCAGTTTTATATGAGTTCGAACCGTGTCGATAGACGCACTCGAGTCATCCATCCACACTCGCTCGAGAATCGTCTCCGGACTGAACACCTGGTTAGGATGACGCATAAAAAACTCGAGCATGCTGTAAACCTTTGGTCTCAGCTTGAGCGTTTTTCCTGCCTTGACGACGGTGCAACTTACAGGGTCGAGCTCCAGATCTCCGGCGTGCAAAATTGTCTGCGCCATTGATTGTGGTCTGCGCAACAAGGCACGAGTTCGTGCCAGAAGTTCGCGCGCGTGAAACGGCTTCGTGAGATAGTCGTCAGCACCCAGATCGAGAGCCTTCTCTTTGTCGTCAATCGTCGTTTTGGCAGTCAGCATCAAAACTGGTGTCTTGCCGCCTGCCTCCCGATAGTTCTTCAAAACATCCACGCCGGAAACATCAGGCATCATCCAGTCGAGGATTATCACATCGTATTTGTACACTCGGAGCACGTCGAGCGCATCTTTGCCACCACTCAAAACTTTGACCGAGTGGCCTTTATTCGACAGAGTTATCTTCAGCACCTCTGCCAGATCAGAATCGTCTTCAACCACGAGAATTTTTGCCATGGATAGATTTTAGCAGCGCTACCGAAGGACTGTTCACACACTGTTCATTGACCAGGCGTATCAATAGATTAGAGAAGAAATTCGCAGGAATAAGCTATGTACGAAAGTAAAGGCACGGTCAGTTCGGGAAAAGGCCGGTCATCCCATGTATTGATAATCGGAGCCGGTCTTTCGGGTCTTTCCTGCGCTTATCATCTCAAGAAAGCCAATATCGAGTTTACGATTCTAGAAGGGTCAGATGCAGCCGGTGGCAGAGTGAGATCCGACCGCGTCGAAGGTTTTATTCTCGACCGCGGTTTTCAAGTTCTGCTATCCGAGTATCCGGAAGCCAAGGCGATGCTGGATTACGACAAGCTTGCGCTCAAATCGTTTGTCCCGGGAGCACAGGTGCGATATGGCGGTCGATTTCACACAGTAGCCGATCCCTGGAGGCGACCAGGTGATTCTTTGAAATCACTTTTCAATCCAATTGGAACCTTGAAAGACAAATTGCTGATCGCAAAATTGAAGGACACCGTCAGCAGTGTTTCACTGAAAGCCCTTTATGAAAAGGATGAGAAAACTACCGAGACTTATTTAAAGCAATTCGGATTCTCAGACAGAATTATCGAAAGATTTTTCCGTCCGTTTTTCGGCGGCGTTTTCTTTGACCGCTCGCTATCCACCTCCAGCAAAATGCTCGAATTTACTTTTCGCATGTTCGCTGCCGGAGAAACATGCCTGCCGACAGATGGAATGGGTGCAATCGCGCAACAACTGGTCGAGCAAGTCGGCAGGTCAAAAATCCAGTTGAACAGCCGTGTCGCAGAGATAAAAGATCTATCCGTGACTCTTTCGGATGGAACGCTGATTCAATCTGATTCAATTGTCGTAGCGACAGAAGGTCCCGAAGCGGCAAAGCTTCTCGCCATGCCGCCTGCGGAGCCGATGCGTACGGTTAAATGTTTTTATTTCAGCGCAGACACGTCACCGCTTAAGGCACCAATCCTGGTGCTTAATGCGGACAGCGACGGACCAATCAATAACTTATGCGTTCCCAGCGACGTCAATAAATCATACGCGCCGGATGGAAAAAGTCTGATTAGTGCAAGCGTTATCGGTAATGACAAACTAATCTGCGAAGATCTGCAAAAACAGGTTTTAAATCAACTCGAATCATGGTTCGGATCGCAAGTAAAAAATTGGAAGCTTTTGAAGACATACAACATCAAAATTGGATTGCCCGACAATTCTCCTCCCGCCCTTAAACAAGTGGAAAAACCAGTTCGCCTGCGCGATGGTGTCTATATATGCGGAGACCATCGGGAAACATCATCTATTCAGGGCGCCTTAGCATCGGGGCGGCGGGCCGCTGAAACATTGATTGAGGACTTTGAAGCTTCCGCGCTCAAAGCGGCCGGTTGATCGAAAAATCTGCGATGATCTGAAGACGCTTAAGCCTAAACATCAATCGCGAGGATTCATCCGTGTCACGATTTAAAAGTCTCAGCCTGGTCCTTATTGCTGCCGGTTTTCTTTTCGCGAGCAATTCTGTGTCCGCCAGTGCAAAAGATGGGCAAGCTAAAGCAGAAAAATCTCATGACGTAAAGGCTGGAGACAAAGCGCCCGATTTCACATTGAAATCAGGCAGCGGGCAAACGGTGTCTCTTTCCGATTTCAAAGGCAAAAAGGCGGTCGTCCTGTTTTTCTATCCAAAGGATGAAACTTCCGTGTGCACCAAAGAAGCATGCGCGTTTCGCGATCAATTCCAGGTATTCAAAGATCTGGGTGCCGAAGTAATTGGCGTTAGTTCGGATTCGGCCGAATCGCACAAAGGATTTGCCGAGCATCATAAGCTTCCTTATAGCTTATTGTCGGACGAAGGCGGCAAGCTCAGAAAAACCTATGGCGTTCCATCCACAATGGGCATCATTCCTGGTCGCGTCACCTATGTTATAGACAAGGATGGCATCGTCAAGCACGTTTTCAATTCCCAAACGGAAGGGGAAAAGCACGTGACAGAGGCGATTGCCACCCTGAAGAAAATCTCGGCTGCAAATTAGTTCGCGATTGGATCGGGTTGAATTCCTGACGATACAGTTTGCTCTTTTTCTATAAATACGTTGTAGGAGAAAGTGAATTCCACGTCTATTTTCTCCGGAGAACCCGGCGGCAATGGTTTTAACGGACTGGCCTTTCTAACTGCTTCGAGAGCTGCACGATCGGCTTCTTTGCTTGGCGCATGTTTGCTAATCGAAGCGCTCGTAATGGTACCGTCTTTTTGCACCCAGAAAAGCACTTTGACTTGATGGCTTTCTGTTGCCGGAGGCGGATTCCATACACGCTTCATTGCCACTGACATATCGTCCATGTACGGCTTGAAGTCGACATCGTTGCGAACAAAGGACGGATCTTCAGCCACCGCAGGCGGTGCTTCTTCTACTGCCTGCACCGGCACTTTAGGCAAATAACTCCAGATTACCGACTTGCCGAACGCTGCATTCTCGCATCCGCTGAAAGCTACAACTCTGTTGTATGAGGCTTCATCGCTGACGTTATACGTGCCGACGCAGTACGCAAATCCGGACATATATAAAAGGATGGGGACGGGCAGCAAAAGTCCGACCCTGTGAATGAACTTCTGCGTGCCCAGACTGAGCACGTCGATCGAGCTGCCGACAAGGAACTTGTCTTTCTTTACCAGGTTGATCAAGGAGATCAGATGCAAGGCAAGATAGCCGAACGCCGGCAAGAGTATCATTGCAGACACGAAATTGACCTGCCCGTACTGAGCAAGCATCCAGACCAAGCCAAACGCAGACACCGTGAAATATGCGAAGCGGAAAACCTGGGCGAAAAAGTTTCGCGAACCACGATTGGACATGGCTGCTCTCTCCTGAAAGGCGTATGTGTACTAAACAGCTAAACTAGCTTTTTATATTTTTGCTGTCCGGCTGCTCAAAAACCACAGGAAAAACCCCTGGATCGAAAAGTGTTCTCAATTGACACTTTCGTCCGGTGGAAAAAACATGCCCATGGCGGTCTTATCGCCCTTGAGAGCGGCCAGGAATTTCAAGTTTTGCTCGGTGGCGGCGACGTCTTCATGCCCTGCCGGCAACAGGCTTTTCTTGATGGCAAGACTGCGCATGAAATATTGCTCCGACTGCGTGGCATCCTTCTGTTTGAGACTGTTTGTGCCGAGGAAATCGAGAATGTGAGCCGCTCTCATGCTGTTTTTCCCAAATTCGGCTTCCGCAATCTCGAGTGCTTGCAACAAGTAGCCATGCGCCTTTTCATATTGATTTTCCACTTGCAGGCTATGGGCATGCAAAAGCAAGTTTTGCGTGCCGGAATTACCTTCCTTGCTGAGTTTTTTCAAAATCAACGCCTGAACCCGCTCTTCCAATTCCAGCGCTTCCTTGACTCGGCGCTGAACTTTATAAACAGTAGACAGATTGTAGACATGAATTATGAGAGCAGGATTGGACGCACCCAGGGCGTTTTCCAGTATCGCCAGAGCGCGCTCGAAAAGGGGCGCCGCCTGGTCGAATTTTTCCAGCTCGAGATAGTAACCGCCCAAATTGTTGATGGCTACTGCCAGATGGTGATGCTCTTCTCCCAGCGCCTTCGTCCATATATCGATAGCCCGCTCGAGAAGTTGTTGAACTTTTTCCGGTCGATTCTTACGGCGATTGACCTCGGCCAGATTGACCAGGCTGTAGCCGACCTCAGGGTGTTCGGCACCCAAGCCCATCTCTCGAATGGAAAGAGCGTCCGCATGAGCCTTCTCAGCGTCGTCCAGCCGATCGGTTCTCTGGTAGAGAGCACCCAGATTGTCCAGAGTTTCGGCATAGGAGGCGTCTTTCTCTCCGACCGCCTGACTTCGCAATTCCAGCGCTTTCAAATAAAATTCCAGCGCCCGGGCATCTTCGCCGCGGCTCCAGGCAAGCAAACCCAGATCGTTGAACGACTCGGCGACATCCGTGTGGTCATCAGCCAAAAGAGATTTTCTAATTGAAAGCGACTCTAACAAAGCGTCTTCGGCTTCCGAAAAGCGAGCCTGCTCAATGTAGACCAGACCCAATTCCTCGAGAGCTCTTGCTTTGGAGATTTTGGACTCGGAATCGCTTTGGCAGAATTCTTCCAGGCCTGCTTTCAACGCGGCTTCCGCGCTGTCATAGCGACCGAGCCTTCTGAGCGTTCTTCCCTGATCGGCAACACAAGCCAACCTCTCTAAGAAAGGCGCGCCAACGCTTGCCAGTTCTTCGACGGCAATGGCGTATTCATGAATGGCTTCTCGATAGCGCCCGGCCGCGTAGGCAGCCTTGCCTCTATCATGTGCGCTCTGATTGGGCATCCTGGTTCACGCAGCGTGGTTAAAATCCACTATATCAGGACATCCGCATGCCGTGCGGCCATTTGCCAGGCAAAAGAAGCAGGGCCCGGATCGGGCGAATATAACAACGGTATTGCAGAACTGTGCGGGATATACGCACTCCGACGAGCAATTTCGTAGCTTCCCCACTGACGGCATCTGGCGGCTGAGATATTGTTAAGCCATCCCTTGCAGCACAATTGAGGTCTCGCCCATGAGCGCATCAGATGACGCGGCTATCGCCATGTTCGACATAGCCAAGAGTGATGATATCGTCACCCACCGGGAAGCCAAAGACCTGCTCAAAGACCTGAAACTCGAAGATTGGCAGGCTATTTCAAAGAAATACACTGATGAGAACAACCTGTATGGAGTCAAAGGCGGCCTTCATGTACAAGAGCGCGCGGATGAGTTCGTCATTCACAACAACGAGATGGACCTGCGCGCCAAGAGCATTTTCAATGGACTGAAGAGTCTGGGCATCGGCACTGTGATGACCGGAGTCGGCTGGGGTGGCTATACTCTGGCAGGAAAACATCTTCTTTCTTTTGGCAGCCCTTATGCCAAGCTGGTTGGATTGGGAATCGGCGTTCTCTCCGGATACGCGCACAATAAGATGACGGCGCCCGAGATCGAGGAAACTAAAGCTATTCCCGAGATCAAAATTCCGAAAATGTCCTTGAGCTCGCGTGTCGATGCGAACAGTGTTTCGGCGATTCCGAACAAGCTGAATTTCAGCCTGACGGCTCTCGCTTAACAATCGGGAGGCTTGACCAATCGGTCAGCGAATCCCGGTCTAAAGCCCTTGTCAGTTTAATGGAAGACCAAACCAGTGCGGTCCTTGCAAATGGGCCGCCCTTCGGTTTTGCAGTCACGCGAGCGCACATTGGCTGTTTTTTAGAAATGGAACGCCCAAATTGCCCGTGCCGTGTGAAGTCGCCATCGAAAAGTAATTCATCGATACGACAGATCCCCTAAAATAGATGTCCCAGTTGCTTAGCGGGCACTTACCTTTTGTCGCCCCGAGCAACCCTTTCAAAGAGCCAGAAAAAGCTACAAGAGGTATGTGATGGCGAATGCCTTGAAGAGTCCGTACTCAGCAAAAATTGTTTCCATAGGAACAGCCGTTCCACCGGGTTTGTTGACGAATAACGATCTCGAAAAAATGGTCGATACTTCCGATCAATGGATTACGGAAAGAACCGGCATCAAGCAACGTCACATGGCAGAGAAAGGCGTAGCGACTTCGGATCTGGCTGCAGAAGCAGCAATCAAAGCGATCGAAAAAGCAGGGTTAAAACCGACAGATATCGAACTGATTATCGTCGCCACAATAACACCGGATATGATACTGCCGGCTACTGCATGTCTGGTGCAAGACAAAATCGGCGCCACCGGCGCGTGGGGATTCGACATGTCGATTGCATGTTCCGGATTCTTGTATGCGCTGCAAGTGGCATCGCAGTTCGTCACCACAGGCGCTCACAAGAATGTTCTGGTCATTGGACTGGATGTGATGTCGTCGATCATCGACTACACCGATCGCACCACCTGCATCATATTCGGTGACGGCGGCGGCGCGGTTGTAGTGCAGCGCACCGATGATGGTGCGCCGGCTGGAATGATCGATTATATCCACGAAGTCGACGGATCGGGCGGACCGGCTCTCTGCCTGCCTGGCGGCGGAAGCCGCAACCCAACCAGCAAAGACACGCTGGAAAAGAGAATGCACTTCGTGCATCAAGATGGTCAGGTTGTGTTCAAATTTGCAACCAGAAAAATGTCCGATCTGTGTTTGAAAGTTTTAGAGCGCAACGGGCTTACCGGCAAAGACGTGGATCTCTTCGTTCCGCACCAGGCCAACCTCCGCATTATTTCCTATTCCGCCGAACGCATCGGCATAGAGATGGATAAAGTCGTCATCAATATTGATGAATTCGGAAACACGACAGCAGGCACGCTGCCTCTGGCATTGCAGTCAGCTCGGGAGGACGGACGACTGAAAGAGGGCTCTTTAGTCTTGCTCGCGTCCGTCGGCGCCGGCTTCAGCGCTGGAGCCGCCTTGATGCGCTGGTCATACTAAAATTAAAATCGACCGCTCCGACATTCGAACGCACGTCTGAACAATACACGGATCCATTGAGGAACTGAAGCGATGAAAAAAGCCGATGAGCAGAAACTCCTCAAGAGAATTCTTGTCGAACCCGGCAAAAAAATTTCGCTGAACAAAGACTACGATCCTACTTATCGTCCGGCCAATCTGACTAAAGAAAACGCTCGCCAGCTTCTGCAGCAGGGCATTGTCGAACTGGCTGAGTTGCAAGACAAGCTTTATGCGCAGGACATTTACGGACTGCTCCTTATAATTCAAGCGATGGATGCAGCCGGAAAAGACGGAACCATCAAACATGTTATGTCCGGATTGAACCCCCAGGGTTGCCACGTCACCAGCTTCAAGCCTCCGTCGGACGAAGAGCTGGACCACGACTACCTGTGGCGCTGTTCGAAAGCATTGCCGGAAAAAGGCCGGATCGGCATTTTCAATCGCTCTTATTACGAAGAAGTTTTGATTGCTCGAGTGCACCCGGAATTGATCGTGAGACAGAAATTGCCGCCTTCTGTCGATACGAAAAATCTGTGGAAACAGCGCTTCGAGCAGATCAATAATTTCGAGAAATATTTGACTGAGAACGGCATCGTCGTTCTAAAAGTTTTTCTGCACGTTTCGAAAGAAGAACAGATGAAACGCTTCTTGGAGCGCATTGATAAACCCGAGAAGAATTGGAAATTCGCAATGAGCGATGTGTCGGAGCGCGAGCACTGGAAACAGTACATTCAAGCTTATGACGAAGCTTTGAGCAACACCAGCACCAAGTGGGCACCATGGCATGTGGTGCCGGCTGACTTCAAGCCGTATACGCGATTGGTCGTCGGTCATCTTGTCGGCAAAGCATTGCGCGGTCTTGATCTGGCTTATCCGACGGTCGACAAGACACGCAAACTGCAACTGCTGGAAGCAAGAAAAATTCTGGAAGCGGAAAAATCTGACTAGCGCGCCGCTCTTCCTATGCCTGGACAGGCGTCCTCTTTCTGTTTCAAGCCTGGAGTCAGACAGGCAAGAAATTGCGCAGCATCAAGACTAAAAATAGAGTGTAGATGCCGACAAACAAAATTTGCTTCTTCATAATGACCTTCTTCTCGCTTTGCCTGGTTACCTATATGATTTGAGACCCAGGCAACCACCGGTCTGTTCCCGGAACCGTGCCTGTGTGTCGAGCGGGCAACAAGAAAAACCCGTTTTACCGCTAGACGCTCACACTTGTAGTATCCTCGAAAATCCTGAAATTTCCGTGAAACCGTTAGCAGTGCCGGCGTTCCGGGGATTGAACGAAAACAGGATGCTAAATTCAAAAATTACCGGAGGCAGAATTGGCTGACATTAAGCAGAGCGAATCCAGGACTGGGCAGACTTTTAAGGAATTCGAGCATGAGGGCTGGCAGAAGGTCGCCGACGGCTACCATGACCATTTCGGCTCCCTGACCCGGCAAACCATCGAGCCAATGCTGGACGCCGTGGCGAAAGGCGGCACTGCTGAAGGTTCCAGGGCTT
>JADYYD010000386.1 GCA_020853845.1 Candidatus Melainabacteria bacterium | reverse complement strand
TCCATCTGCATCATTGTTCGTGCCATCAAACATGGTTTGTCAATCAACGCATCGCTGCTTTTAGGTTTCCTCCTGGGATGGATGGCGCTATCAAAACACACCGGACTTTCCATCGTTCCGGCCTTGGGAATAGGCGTGCTCGCGGCAACATTGGGCCGAGGCGAAGCCGTCGCCACCGCACTGAAGAAAATCGCCGCAGCCGGATTGGTTTTCTGCGCCACTTGCGGATGGTGGTTCGTGCGCAATTATTATGAGTTCAACGGCGACATACTCGGTTCGCGCACCATGTACGAAACCTGGTCGAAAATCTTGCCACGCAAAAATGGAGCGATCGTGCACCCATGGCCGGAAGTGCACCAATTCGGATGGTGGCGCTTCGTCTTTTTCGATTTCTTCGGACTGTTCGGCTACATGAATAGGTACGTTTACCGCCCCGCTTACATTGTCTATTTCATTTATGTCATTGCCGCAATCGCCGGTTGGGCGCGTTGCCTGTTTTCGCCAAAATCTGTTGGACCAAAAGCTGACAGGATGATCTGGCTGATTTTCCTTTTGTGCCCGTTGCTGAATCTCGCGGCGATGATAACGGCAACGATGCTGAAAGTTACAGGACCCCACGGCCGCTATCTTTTCCCTTCAATCGTCGCTATCGACGCGCTTATCATCGCGGGTCTATTCAGGCTGGGCGACAAGTTCGGAAAGTGGGCGACGATCGTCTTGCTCGCTCTGCACCTGGCTGTTTCCCTTGGCTCATGGGCTGTCTATTACGGCCCCTTAGCCAGATAAATACGAAAACAGATTAAATGCGCCGGGAATCCTTGCAGGGCGAGGTTTGCAATAAAATTGCAACAGCCGAACATTAGAGTGGTTTCACACCCCATCTCTCCATGGGCGAGGACCACATCATATGGGACGCTATAGCACGCAAGAGTGCCAACCTTACCAACAGGAATGCCAGCCGGCCGGTTACTGCGATAGCGGAAGCAATCAATGCTATCCGTCCAACAGTGATATGCAGGCTTTTCAAGGCTGTCGCTCGCGCGGCGGCTGCGCAAGCGGCTCCGACGGCTTTCAGATAGTCCAGGGGTGCGAGCCCTTTGCCAGCCCGGAAGCGTACAACGCGGCTGTGAGCGGCACCTTCCAATATACAGAGCAAAACTACAATCAAGCCTTAAGAGACGCGGCGGCCAAAGGTCAGCCGGTCATCGCCGTCTTCGGCGGAGAGAAGGTGCCGAATTCACGCGGCATGATCGAAGACGTAAAACGCGCTCAGGCGGAAGGAGTCACCAACGCGACTTACGTATATATCGATATGGATAAGCTGGCGCAAAATCCCAGCGTCAATCCCAGTCTGGCCGCTTATGTAGATGGAAATATCCGCGGGCACAATCTGGCACACGCCATTATGTTCGCGCAAAAGCCGGATGCCGCCGGAAACCCGGTTCCAGAACGCAACATCATGTCGACCTGGGGCGGCGTGCAAGGCAATGCAGAGATGTTGAAAGACCAGTTGCAGTACGGGCTTAACGCCATGCGCGGGCGGGAGTTCAACGTCAAACCGTCGGATACGGGCGTGGCGCCCGCCGACCAGGCTGCGCCGAAGAAGTCGAACGCAGAAATTTTCAAAGACATTCAGGCTGGAATAGAAGCCGGGAAAAAAGCCACCGATTGGCGCGAAGGCAACAAAGATTTCGTGCGGGCGATTCAAGCTGCCGATCGCATGCAGCCTGAAGTGAACGCGAGTTTGGCGGCGGCAAACACCGATTTGCAAGCGGCAACGAAAGCCGGTGACAAAGCAAGAGTCGCTGAGGTGAACGCCAAAATCGCAGAACTGCAAAAATATAAAGATGCTGCAGCGCAAGCGCGTATGGAGTATGGATTCCAGATGATGAAGTGGAACCCGAACTTCAAGAGCATAGGCGAACAATGGTTGATGGCGGCGGGTGACCGAAATCCGGGAATCTTTGAAGACCCGAATTTCAGCGCGCGAATGAAAGAAGCTGGATATTCCAGAGCAGCCGAGCATGACTTTGCGGTTCGGATGCAAGAGCGCGATGCCAAACGCAACAGGAACCAGCCGGGTTCTGAGCGACAAACAGATGTCGGTTCGAATGTTCAGACCCCAGCGAACCAGTTGAATCCGCCCCCGAACCGGCACCAACTATCATCCAAACCGGCTGCTATCATGCGGCCCAATCCGAATGGTCCCAATCCAGGGGAATTTCGTCCGGCGGTGACGCCTGAAACCACGCCGCCCGAGCAGCGCCCGCCCGAGCAGCGCGAGCGTCGCCCGCAGCCGGAGCGCGAACGTCCAAGACCGCAACCGGACAGCACCGAGAAGATTCCGCGGCTGCTGGTCGGGCACCAGGGAGAAGCGCGAGCCAAATTCGACGAAATGGAATACAACATTCTCGCCAAGGCAGCCGATGAGAACAAAGAGTTGAAGACGGCATGGGGCAGACCCGGATGCGGATATTGTCCGCCCAACCTTGCCGCTTTCGAAAGATCTGCAAACGACTCGAAATCAGTCTATTACAGCAACCACGACTTCAACCGGTCCGGTCTTGCAGCGCAGATCGGAGTGGCTGGTGGTCCGGCGCCGCAACGTCACGAGTTTCGCGTCGAGCGGATATCCGATACTGATTTCAGGTTGACCGATCGCAGCGGAAATTCAAGAACGGTCCACACAAAAGGAAGAAGACGCTAAAAGATTGGCGCGATGGCAGCTAAACTGCC
>JADYYD010000385.1 GCA_020853845.1 Candidatus Melainabacteria bacterium | reverse complement strand
GGATTTTCGCGCAAGTGGAACGTGCTCATCACCAACACGCTCAATCTAGGACTGGGAAAACCGCTTATGAAGCCGATTGGAGGTGAAGACGAAATCGGAAAGCTAGACACGGCTTTCCATACGATAGCGCAAGAGCTCGATGCGGCGCGAGAAAAGGAGCGGGCTCTTGTGGACAGAACCGTTCAAGTAATTTGTTCTCTCGATCAATCCGGCAAAATCTCCCAGATCAATCCGGCTGTTCGCAGGCGTTTCGGTTATGAGCCCGAGCAAGTGCTGGGCACCAATGTAGCTTCGCTCATTCATCCGGACGACCGCGATCTCGTGCATGAGAGCCTATCTGTGCGTCGCTCTTCGGGAGAAGAAGTGGTATTCGAATGCCGGCTGCTCGATGCGGAAGGGCACTACAAGTCGACCGAATGGACAACCAGTTGGTCAGAAAAGGACAAAACCATTTTCTGCGTCGTTGTCGATATCACCGAAAGAGTGGCTGCCGAAAACCTGAAGAAGGACATGCTCGCCATGATAAGCCATGACTTGCGCACGCCTATCTCGTCCATAAAATTAGTTCTCGAATGTGCCGGGCAGGGTGTTTACGGCTCGCTGACCGACCGCGGCGTGACGACAATGAAAAACGCGCAACAGTCGTCCGATTATCTGATCAACATGATCAACGATTTGCTCGATGTGGAGAATTTCGAAGCTGGTGGACTGGTGCTCGACTTCGAGAGCCATCCGGTTTCATCGATAATTCACATCGCCACCGACATGGTCGAGCCCAGCGCGCAGCAAAAGAAAATCAAGCTCGCGGTGGAAACCGAAAGATTCAACGTACGCGCCGATGGTGAAAGAATCAACAGAACGCTGGTAAACCTTTTGGGCAACGCCGTCAAGTTCGCACCGGAGAACAGCACCATCACGCTTTCGGCAAGCCGCTCCTCAGACGGCAAGTGGGCTCTGTTCGCCATTCGCGATGAAGGCCCCGGAATTCCGCCCGAAAAAATCGACCTGGTATTCGAAAAATATCGCCAGGTAGGAACAAGATCGCAAGGCGAAAAGAAGGGATCAGGACTGGGACTGGCCATCTGCAAAGCCTTGGTGGAAGCTCACGGCGGCACTATCGGGGTGCGAAACCTCGAAACGAAAGGGTGCGAGTTCTGGTTGCGAATACCAATGGATGGTCCGACCTAGTCCGGCAAACGCCCTGTTTTGTTCAATGCATCGACAATCTTCAAATCCGCATCGGCTCTGGCAATCTTGCCAAGTTTCTTATAAGCCTCAGCGCGGCATTCGTACCACATTTGCACATCCTGATCGATGTCGATCAGTCTATTCAAACTCATGATCGCGCTATTGTAATTCCCGGTTTTGAAGGCAATCTTCTGACTCAAGTCCAGAGCCGGGACGTTGTCCGGATGCTCGCGCAATACAACCGCTAAATCCGCAGTCGCTTTGGCGATATCACCGGAATAGAAGTAAGCGATAGCTCGCTTCACCTGGCACTCCACCAGCAAAGAAGACTCGTGCAAGACTTCAAATCCGGGCACCTCCAGCGACTCTTTCTTCCTGAATTTTTGAGTGCCGAAAAGCTCGATCGCTTTGGTCGCCACCAAGACAGCTTCTTTGTACTGCTTCGTTCGCAGCAGGCAATCAACCAGCTTCGCTACACCATTATCGTGATTGGAGCCGAGTTTTTCCGCGCGCTGCAGCGCTTTTCCTGCATACACCCAATTCTGGCGATTGTAGTAAAGCTTGCCCAGTTTATAGACGCATTGCCCAAAATCAGGATTGATCGCAATCGCCTTGTGAAAGTCGCGAATAGAATCGTCATATCGAGCATCATCCTGCTCGAATTCGGCACGAATGTAGAAACCCACGGCAGAGCGCGGATTCAGTTCGTTCCATCGATCGAACGCGGCATACGCCTCATCGCCTCTATTTCTCATGCGCGCATAGAATGCCAGCAACATGTTCATTTCCTGATTTCCAGGATCGATAGAAAGAGCGCGTCTCAACAGTGCAAGTCCCTGCTCTCCACGTCCGCTTCTATGAACGCAAATCCCGCGCACTGTCAGAGCCGGGACATTTTTAGGGTCCACATCAAGCACCCTGACGGACTGCCTGAAAGCGGCCGGCCACTGCATGTTGCGCGCCAGAGCCACACAATAGGCGGTTCGAAGCGGAAGGTCGTCAGGAAAATCTTTTAGACCGCGATGACAGAAGTGAACGACACGCGGCATCGGAGGCTCATTGAGAAACATCAAAGAGTAGGCGAGGGCCTGGTGGTGGTAGGCTTTGGCAGTGCCCTGCGCGATCCGCTCGGTGCATATTTTTTTCACATCGGCAAACTTGCCCATGAATACCCAATCTAACAAACGCGCTTTCTCATCGGGATAGTTGAGCGGTTTCGGATATTCGAAGTTGAACGCTTTAGGGTCTGCCTGGAAGCCCTTCTCCTCGTCGACAGGCGGAGGATTTGCACAGGCCGGCCCGTTCCAGCAGCGGCAAAACAGCAAGGCGCAAATTAATAGCGCCAAATTTGCTGTTTGTTTTTTGCCCACGTTCATTGTTCTAAATCTTTCGAATTTTTCGAGCCTTTCGAATATCGCGAATTTTTCGGAATTGCCGAATCATCATAACTCGGTTCGTTCACAAGATTCTCAAATTGGAAGCCGTTAAAAGCAGTTTGGCTAACGAAAAATTCCGGCGCGGGTTAACGCCGGAATCCTTCCTTCCCTTGAGTGTAAAAACCTTTTTTATTGAGCAGCGAGTTTCATCAATGCTTGCTTAACCGAATCGCTTTGAACTTTGTCTATCAATTTTTGGAAGTTGGCTTTGCTGACCAGTTGGTGTCTTACTCGCATATCGGCCGCTCTGACATTTTTCTCCTCGTTGTAGATGGCTCTGAGCGCGTCAGTCAATTCCTTCCTTTCCAGGTGAGAGTGCGGCTTTCCGTCGGCTTTGAGAATTCTGTCTGCTGACTGCCAAAAACCTTCACCCTTGCGCACCGAAGCCAGATCCATCAGTTGAGCGCTCGGCATGGCTTCTTTGGCTGCAGGCTTCCCTTGAGCGACCTCGGGTTTAAACACTTCCCTCAAAGCTGACGCATCCACCGGCAAAGCTCCCGGTCTTTGCGAACCGATTTCCATCGGTTTTTGCGGCTGATTGCCTTCGACCAGCTTCAAAGGAGGCAACGACGCGGCGGCGTTGTTCTTGAGGATATCTGCGGCGCGGTCGGTTTCAGCTTTGGTCAGTCCGTTGGGTCCGGGCAGAGTTTCAAGATGCTCTTTGCTCATGTCATTGAAGCGATTGAAGTATGAACCGGCCGTTCTCTTTTCTTGCAGAAATTTGAGCGATGCCAGATCCTTTTCGGTCAAGCCGAGTTTGGTCGGGTCAGCAATTGCTTCATTGATGCCGTCCAGACTGCCGTCTTCTTTGCGGAAGCGCTCGTACAGGCTGCCGGAATTGCCGTCTTTCTTGTAGAAGTGCTTCATCGCTTCGTTCGGCACGGGAGCCGCTTCCTGACCAATGGTGGCTCCCGAAGGCTCAGAGAGATACTTCAGATCTTCGGCGTTCATATCGTTTTTGCCGGGAATGAAAGACCAGTTGCTGCGATTCGTTTGAATGTGCTCCAGGCTGCGAACATCAGCATCGCTGAGATTATGCTTGACGCGATCATCCAGAGCTTCGTTGATACCGTCGATATCGCCGGACTCGTTGCGGAAGCGCTCATAGAGACTCGGTTTATCAGCAGACGGTCTGGTATAGAAGTGTCTCATCGCCTGGCTGTCACCGATGCCTTTGTTGAGATCGGCAAGGCGAATGTGTTTGTCGTCCATGAACCAGCTAAGAGCGCGATCGCTGCTTGCATTTGCAATGGTTTCGTAGTTATCGCCCTTCAGAACATGGTCGTTGATAAACGCCTTTTGCAAGGGGTTTCCCTTATCGGCATACTTCTTCAACTCTTCGGGCATCAACTTGCCGTTGGAATCGGCATCGATGGCGCCGAAATTTCTCTTCAGGTCGTAAAGTCCGACCGTCTCGAACATCAAAGAACCGGTGACAGCCTTGTCGAATTGACCTTGTGCCGAAGGAGCGACCTTCGAGCGCATCTCGGTAATCTCGCGCATGCAATTGTCGTAAGCGCCATGATTGTTGTTCAATGCAGCTTGATTCAATTGGTCGGATACCGACTGTACTTTCTTTTCGACAGGCTGATTGGCGCTTTGAGTTTCGAGATTTTTACCCATGGTAGAAACTTCTCCAAATAAAGTGGGGATGCAGTCGCTGACTGCACGAGGAGCGTAAAGAGCATTGGGAAGGGGCAGGGGAATTGAGCGGTTGGCGAGCGGGGAGAGTTAGGAGCTAGAGAATGACGGAGGGAAGAGTCTGATTTGAGGTGAGAGTCTGATTTAAGGGAAGAGTCTGATTTAAGGGGCGAACCGCTTCGATGCAAGCAATGTACGGCCGCCCGGCTGAACAAATCTTGAACTACCCGAGACAGCGCACCTGTGGCGGTTTAAGCCCATGGCGCCGGCAAAAACGGAGCAAAAAGTTCAGAAAAACGTTTTCAGCAAACCTGTAAAAATCGGCCGAAGTTTTCAACTAATGTGGAATCTTGAACCAGAATGTACTGCCGCTGCCGCCGCGCTCAGAAGGTTTCACACCTATTTCGCCCCCGTGCGCATCGATTATCTGTTTGCAAATCGCCAGTCCTAAACCTGTACCTTCCTTAGCCTTCTCGCCCGGAACCTGTACGAACGGTTCAAAAATTTGATTTCGATATTCGTCAGAGATGCCTGGACCTTCATCAGTCACAGAGATCTCTACGAACTTGTCGATTTCTTTAACGGCTATATAGATCTTGTTGCCTTCAGAAGAAAACTTGATCGCATTAGACAGGAAATTGACTATAGTCTGGGTGAGTTTAAACGGGTCGCAAACGACGTCCTTCTCAACAGTTTCAAGCTCGAGTCCGACCCCTTTGCGGTCGGCAATTGTGCGGACCAGTTCTACCGACTCCTCGACTACGTGAGCGACGGAAACTTTTTTCGTTTCAATCTGAATGCTGCCGGTCTGCGCGCTTTGGGCATCGAGCAAAACATCAATGAGAAGAATGCACTGGCGGGCGCTGCGCCCGGCGCGCTGCAAATCGACGCGAGACTTTTGTTCGCTCTCTTTGAATTTGCAGGACGCAACCACATTCTCAAGCGATTCGGAAATCGTCGCGATTGGCGCGCGCAAGCTCGATCTAACCGCATCTAGAAATCTCTGCCGCATGCCCTCGCGTCGCTTTTGTTCGGAGATGTCCTCAATCACGCAAAATAGAGCCGCCGGTGCTTCGCCTGGATTGACCGACCAATGCGTGTGAATTGCCGTGCCGTCTTGCCTGGTCAAGAAGATCTCCAGCTTGCTCTCCTGCTTTTTAGATTGAGCATCTCGCAGCAGTGCCACAGATTCGCCGTCGATAAATTCTCGAACGGACATGCCCAGCAAACGGTCAGCTTCGATGCCGATTATTTTTTTCGCTGCCGGATTTACCTCCAGGAAAAGCAAGTCATTGTCCAGCGAACAGATCAAATTCGGCGCCCTTTCGATCAGGCGCGCGCCGGCTTCCAGAGCGGCATTCAGTGACGCCTCGGCAGAATGCACGGCCAAATCGAGAGCCATCAATTCGTC
Source organism: Candidatus Melainabacteria bacterium (assembly GCA_020853845.1). GTDB lineage: Bacteria > Cyanobacteriota > Vampirovibrionia > Obscuribacterales > Obscuribacteraceae > QKMZ01. The sequence goes on along the minus strand of JADYYD010000385.1, from coordinate 11,170 downwards.
ATGCGCGGAAATTTGCTGCAGCAAGGGCTTTCGCTCCGCCAGAAGCTGCCTGTTTTTGTCGACTAATTTTAACGAGCCCACAATGCGCGACACGTACAGATAGCCGAGCCCCAGGGCAAGAGCGAAGTTGAACAGGGCAACAGCGAACAACATGCGTATGTAACTCTGCCAGTCATTGCCATCAACCGTTTTTAGCGGCTTCTGTTGATCGACTAGCGCCTCCAGCGCCACTATCATGTTTCTCGAGCCTTCGTTGACCACCTCATAGCATTTGTCGTTGACTTTTCTCCAGTGATGAATACCTTGAGCCTGTTGCAGCGACACCCACTTCATAGCCTCGATGAGCGCTCGGGCAGAGACTTGTATCGCCGTCACATTTTTGATTTCCTCGGGACTGACGGCTTTCGTCCGCATCGTCTCGATTTCGTTCTCGATGATCTTCAACTGCTTATGAGTGCTCTCCACACCCACCATGCCCTCTTGCTCTGAATCAGAGTGAGCCTCGAAAATCGCAGTAATTGTATCCAGCAAGAGACTGTAAGACATGCTGATCATGTCGCGGGCATGCGTTATTTTGAGCTGCTCATCGCGAATTTGCGAAAGCTGACCGCAGAGGAGAAAAACAACCACGACCTGGCAAATCAAAGGAAAAACAATGACGAATATTCCTTGCTGGACCAGGCTGTTTCTAATACGCATCAGCAGACTCCGGCAACAATTGGCAAGGCGATCGTGATTTCCAAACCACCGGCATCGCGTGTAGCGAAGCGCATTTCACCACCATGCCTTTTGACAATGGCGCGAGCGATGGACAGCGAAAGATTGTCGCTGTCGAAAATGTTCTCGTCATCGAGGCTGCGCAAACGCTCGACTACGGATGCAGGCGAGCCCTGATCCTGCGCCAGTTTATCAACAGATAAACAGATGACGGTAGTGCCTGAGTCTGCAGTCTGTATTTCAAAACGCAGATTCGATTTATCTGCGCAGAAACTCAAAATCGTCTTGGCGGCAAGCGTTACGGACTCAACGAGTTTGACTTCATTGCCCCAGATCTCCGCATCGCAGTCCGGGCCGGTCAGAGCAATGCTGCGCTCCTTGCACAGCGGCAGAATTTCAGACTTGACCGTCAGCCAGACATTGTATGCCTTGACGCGGTCAAAACTAATGTCGGCAAGCTCTGTTTCTTGTTTTTCCATTTTCAGCAACTGATGCGTCAAATCCATGACTTTTTGAACGTCTTTGTCTATCGCGGCAAGTTGTGAATTGAGATCCTTATCGGCAATTCTCTTGCCTTCGACCTGAACGGAAAGCGTGATGGAAAGCGAGGCGAGCGGCGTGCGCAGGTCGTGGCTGACGATGGCGAGCAAGCGTTCCTTCAAGGCAGCCACGGCTTTTTCTTGCGTGACATCACGGGCGACACCAGTCAATCCAGACGCATCAGGCAGTTTGGAAAACGTGATCTCGAAAGTCCTCGATTCGGAAGTAGGCAGCAAAACAACCGCTTCCAGCCGTAACTCCATCTGACTTCGCTGCGCCTGCCGGCTACGTTCTGCCAGAAATTTGTTGATTTCTTCTCCAACACTCTTCCGACTTTCCTTTGCCAGCAGCGAAAGAAAGTTTCTTCCCAAAAGCTCGTCTGGTGCAACTCCCCATTTCTCGCGGCTGGCGTTATTCAGCGCTTGCAATTTGAGTTTGTCATCGATGGTAAAGACGACGTCCACAGCATTATCGAGAATGGACAATTGCTGGCGGCGAAAGTCTTCCAGCTTCGCTGCAACTTCTCGCAATTCCGCATCGATAGCGGCGATCTCATCGGTTCCCGGACAGGGCACGAGGGCTTTGCCCGGCTGAGCCAATTTGTGCGTGTTGTCCGCGACCAGTTTCAGACGACCTGCCACATCGCGCGTGAAAAGAGAAACGAAGATGACGGTGATGAGCGCGTTGATACCGAGCACGGCGAATATGGCCAGGTTGAGATTCTTCTGGATGGTATTGACGCGTTCAACATCAGATATTTTGAAGCTGGCTTCAGATGCGACGATTCGTTTGGCAATGGATTGAGAATTCAATATGGCGGAAACCAGCAAAGTGCGATCGACCAGACGATTGCGCTTGATTCTTTTTCCGTTGCGCGTGGTGTTCATGTTTTGTTGCGCCTGCATGAGCAGAGTTTGCATCTCTGACTGCATAAGCTTGGCGTCTTGGATAATTTCTTTCAATTCAGGAAATTTCGCCGCGTCGAGCCCGTTCAAGTCACCGGTCTCCGAGTGGAAGGCCTGGTCTAATTTCTTCAGCTCCAGTTGCGCATCTTCTTGCGTGGACTTGCGATGATCCTGTATCTTCATCAAAGCCATGACAGCGACGCCGGCAGTAGCTTTCAGCGCGACCAGAGCGTCGCGCTGGTGCTCGATACTCTCAAGATCCTTCTGTGCCATGGAAATGAAACCGGCCAACAGGCAAACGAAAAACACCTGCAAAAGACACGGAATCAAGACAAGCAGCAAAAGCTTTTTGGCTACCGGCACTCGGGATAGAAAAGTTGCGTTCATGTATCTTTGAAACGGGCAGACAAGCGCTGCGGCATTATCCGCGCTCAGATAGATAATAGTGGAAACTCAACGCGAAGTGTGCTCCTGCACCTTGGTATACTCGTCGAAACATAAGATGCAGGCGACTGGTAATTTTTGTGCCTAAATTGCTGATAGTTGAAGATGACGCTGAGTTGGCCGGTCAGGTCGCCGAGTGGTTGACCGAGCAAGGCTATCAGGTGGAGAGAACCAACAGCGGCGAAGACGCTCTGCAGTTGCTTTCCAATTTCAAGTATGACGTTCTTTTGCTGGACTGGTCCTTGCCCGGTATGTCCGGACTGGAAGTTCTAAAACGGCACCGCGAAGCGGGCGGTATGTCACTGGCGCTGTTCATCACAGGCAAAGGCGACATCGACAGCAAAGAAAGAGGGCTGAACATCGGCGCTGATGATTATCTTGTCAAACCGTTCGATATGCGCGAACTTTCCGCGCGTTTGAAGACAGTGCTGAGACGCCCGCAATTTCTCCTTCCCGACGAGCTGAGAATCGGCGACATCATGCTCAATCCCAACCTGCACAAACTATTTGCCGGCGGCAAAGAAATCCGTCTGATGCCGAAAGAATCGGCGCTGCTGGAGTTTCTTATGCGCCATCCCAATCGAGTTTACTCATCCAAAGATCTTCTCGATGCCGTGTGGCCGTCGGATAAAGAAGGGACTACCGACACCGTTAGAAGCTGGATGCGCAACCTGCGCAAAAAACTGGCAACGGCAGACAGAGAGAATTTTGTCAAAACAATTCCGGCATCGGGATATGTGATTGAATGCGATCTCGAGACTATGAGCTAATCGGAGCGAGCGCGCTTTGTTTTTTTTGACGTGAGTAAGTCTCCATTTAATGCCGCGCATCCCGTTAGATTTTTTTGAATTTTTCTAAGCGGCAGTGAGGCTGGAAAGCCGCAGCCTGGTTGGATCCTTACATTTTCTTGCCAAGCGCCAAAGTAGCGTCGCTTGGCAAAACGTCCATTTCATGGGGGTTTTGCTCTGCGCATCCAATTAGAAAAATTCGAAAAAATCTAATCACATCGTGCATCGAAAAAAGCACATCAGGCAGCAAAAATCGAATTCGGCGAGGTCAAAATTTTTGGCCCCATATGCTTATCCTATATTCAATAGTATCAAGACGATTAAACGAAGAAGCTGGAAGAATGCAGCAAGCTCAGGGATTTCCCGAAAGCTTGTGCATTCCCCAGCTATCTCCGGCAAGTGAAAGCCTTACAACGAACACTTGCGATTCGATCGAATTAAATCAAGCGACCTTCTTCGAAGCAGTCGCCTTTGGTGACGACTTTTTCGCCAGTTGCGAGCGACCGACGTAAGCGGGAATCAGCTCGAAGAGCTTCTTCCTGAGCGCGTCGATGTCACCTTTCTCGGTGCCGGAGCAGAATTCCTCCGCCCGCACGAGCGCGGCTGCCGCTCCGCCTTGTCGCGTTTCGCTCGACCATTCCGGCGCTTCATAAGCGACGACCGTCCAGCCGGAGCCGAGCGCGTGCCTGAAGAGGTACAGCGCTCGCTCCATGTGAAACGGGGACGTCACCACATAAAGCGTGCCGCCCTTCTTGCCCTTGAGATAACGCTCCACCGTGAAGATGGCGTTGCCCAGGGTGTCGAAGGACTGGTCTTCCAGAAGGATGCGGCTTGCCGCGATGCCTTCCGAAGCGATGATTTCGGCCATGACCTGTGCTTCGGTCTTGCCGTGCGTGCCTTTGTCGTCGGGCGGACGTGAGCCCGAGCAGATGACTTTCATCTGCCCCTTTGTTGCAATCAAACGAGCGGCGGCACGAGCGCGCATTTCCGTGACCGGAGTGGCGCTGCCGTCGCCCTTCAAGCCGCTGCCGAGAACGACCGCGACTTTGTAGCTATATTTTTGGGTCGACATACTTTTTCAACGTTCCAATTTGGCCAGACGAGAGCCCCCGGGTGGCATAAAACTGCGCATCAAACAAAGCTCGCGCTTTGCACTGAATCCGCGTTTCACACGTCCAGGGGCCCTCGCTGCACTTTTACTTCCGGAAAGAAAACGAACTGCTTACTGCCCGTCCGGCGAGGGAGAGACAGTGCCGCCCGGGTTCGCGCCGGGCTGAACGACCGCCGGAGCAGCCTTGCGGGTGGTGACGTCGGTGACCAGCCAGTTGAGGATGTTCACACCGTTCGGCGCGCCCCAACCGGTCGGGTGATCCCAGCCGGTACCGGCGGAATAGCCCGGACCACGCCCGTCTCCGTTGTCACCCTGGGTGACGTCGTAGAAGAGCTTGCTGTAGTCGGCCGAGTTGCCCATGCGGTAGATGCGCGCATTGCCGGAGCCGATGCGCTTGCCTGCCGCTTCCGTCGACATGATCCAGAGCGCCGCCCAGTTGGGAGCGGAGATGCTGGTGCCGCCGGAGGCTATCCACTGACCTTCGAAAAGGATGGAATACGGGGTGTTCGGGTCGGCAGCCATCGAAACGTCGGAAGTGACGCGCTCGTCGCCCGCCGGGATGCCCGAACCGACCTGCCAGGTCTTGCGCTTGTACTCGCTCGACTTGCCGCCGCCGGTGCCGGTCCACGCCTTCTCAGACGTGCGGCGACCGTTGCGGTGGAAAAGCTCCGTGCCACCAACTGCGGTGACATAGGGGTCCGACGACGGGTAGTCGACGGCGAGCTGGACCTGCTTCATGCCGCGGCAGTCATAGGCGCCATCGTCGCCGGCAGCGGCGAAGATGACGATGCCCTGAGAAGCAGCCTGCAGGAAGATATTGTGTTCGGTCTTCATCTGGCGCGAGCCGGTCCAGACTTCGCAAAGCCCCCAGCTAACCGAGACGACGTCGGCTTCGTTGTCGACGACGATCTGGTTGAAAACCTTGGTGAACTTGGTAAAGGCAGGGTCCTTGGCGATGTACATCAGGATGTCGGCACCCGGCGCAGCAGCACCGAGCTGCTGGAGGTCGAGCGTGGTTTCCGTGTCGGCCTGGGTAGCCTGACCCTTGATGTAGATGTTGCGGATGGTACCGGTGCGGGTGATGCCGTACTGCTTCCAGTAACCGTCCACGTCCGACTGGTTATAGGTATAGGCAGTGGCGATGGCCACCTTGCGTCCGGCGCCGGAATACTTCTTCGCGGCGTTGCGGTTGTTGGCGTTCGGGAAATTGTAGACATTGGCCACGTCCTGCGGTCCGAGACCATAGGGAGTGGCGTGCGACTGCAGCGTGCTCAGATGGCTGACAGGCTGCCGAGGAGCCAGACGCACGTGGCTCTCGAACTGCGCGCCGGTATTGAGACCGATCACCGACTGGATGACTGATTTCAGATGCGCCGGAATGCGCGGGTCGCTGTTGTTGCTGGTGAACTCGGTGGCACCGCCGGTGGCGCCAGCGCGCTGGAGCCGGTAGCGGTTGAGCTTCACCTGGAAGGCTTTCTCGAACTGCTCGGTCGTGCCTTCGATTTCGATGAGAGTGCGGTTGTCGCTGACATCGACGACGGTCAAGCCGGCGCCGGTAGCCCACGTGGTCACAGCGTCGACATCCGCCTGATCGGGCGAGTAGGTCGCTTTGAACTCGTCGGTGGTCAGGTACTTCTGGTAGTTCGGCGAGTTGGGGTCGTCCTGCTCGTCGATCAGTTTCTCGAGGTCCGCTTCGTTTTTCAGCGCCAGACCGATGACGACGGTTTGCACGTCGCCCGGGTTGGCGTGGCTGACCAGCTCGGCTTCGTTGACGACCGAGGGGGTGTGTCCCTTGAGCGTGACTGAGCGGCTGAACGGGTTGAGATGATCGGGAGCAAAGAAAAAGCAGAGTAGTGCTGCGAGGCCGGCGATCGTGATCGTCAGCCCCCATTTCTTGCGTGCGGTCATGGGTGTTTCTCCATAGAGACAGGCGCGCCGAAGGCTTGAAAGCACGGGACGCCGACAGGGCGTTCCGTTGGCGCGCGAAAATTTCCGTCACCGAAACGGAACGCACTCAGTGCGCTCCGAGTAAGAGAATCGGAACTGCAAACAAAGGCGGGGGAGCCAGAATTGACTCCCCCGAAGGAATTGGACGATTACTGGAAATCGCCCGGCTTGAAAGCCAGTGGGTCGTCGTTGCTCTGATCGGCGATCAGTTCGGCAGCCACGGTCTCGCGCAGGTTTTCCTGCGAAGTGTGACTGACCGTTGCAGTGACGCCACCGTTCGCGTCATAGGTCTTCTCGGTTTCGAGAGTACCGTCCCAGCGATAGGTGCGCACCGTCTTCTTGACGCCGTTCTCGTAGACGACAGCCTCGCTGACGCTGGAGCCGCTGTAGTTGAACGTCAACTTGCGCTTCAGCGTCTTGCCGTCGGCCTCGTACTCGTCCACCGTCTTCAAGCTGATGCTGCGGTAGTAGCTGCTCTGGTAGCCGCTCCAGGACTGCTTGTAGGCAGCCGTGGAATCGGCGCGCAGAACGGTGATGCTGTATTCGACGGTGTTGCTGTAACCACCGCTGGTGGTCTTGCTCACGCGAATCTTCTCCACCGCGCCGGCCGCATTGTAGAACTTCACTTCCGTCTCGGAGGCGTTCAAGCGCTTGGCGGTAGCCCACAGCGTCGTGCCGTCCTGGCGATAGAAAGTGCCGTCCACAAACGTGCCGTCAGCCTGATAGTGGGTGACGGAGTGCAGCCGCTTGCCGTCCACGCGATAGCGCGTGGTTTCGGAGGTCCCGTCGGCGAGCAGCTTGCGCGACAGCTCCAGAGTGCCGGTGCCGCGATTGAGCCGCTCGCTTGTGACGGTGACGCCGTCGGCCGCGTATTCGATCGTGCTCTTCAGCACGCCCGTGTAGGGGTAGAACTCCTGCTTGACGCTCACAGAGCCGTCCGGGCGGAAAGTGAACGTTTCCAGCCGTCCGTCCCGGTAGTCGATGGTCATCTCCACGAGCGTTCCATCGGGAGTTTTCTTAAAGATGCGCTGGTTCTCGCCCGACTCTGGCGGCATCAGCTTGACCGTACGGATCAAAGCTGGTGCGGCCGGTTGAGTCGGCACCGTGGTATTGGGCGGGTTTTGGGTCGCGGCCGGCTCTTCGTCCTTGCATCCGGTGAGGATGAAGGCGAGCCCGGCGACCAGAATTACCCCGAGAAAAGAGCGCAGTGTCAAACGGCTCGAATTGTGTTTCGAAGTCATGTTTGATGCTCCATTGGGATGCCGGCGCGCATGCGGTTCTCCACCGTGCCGCCGGCTTCATGTACGTGTGGCGCGCGGATTAAGGCGCGCAGAATTTGCATGAAGCGTGAATGTTCGTTTTCTCAACGACCGCGATGCAGCAAACAAGCCGGTTCGAGCCTGGTTTGCCAACATCGCGGCCGCCCTTATCGAGAATTAGAGACGGGGGCAGGCGCCGCCGTTCATCTTCTCCAGCTCGGCAACACGCTCGGCGACCGGCGGGTGCGTAAGCTGCAGATACTTCCAGAACGCCTTGATGCGGCCCCAGATGCCCACGGGCTTCGGGTCCGGCGTCAGTGCGTCGAAGAGCGGGTCGATGGTCATCATCGGGCGGAACACCCGGAAGATTTCCGCATCGCGACCCTTGGGCCGGTTCTTCTCGACAAACGCAACCAGCTTCTGGAGCGCCATCGAGAGATCGCACGGCTTGAGAGTCATGAGCGACCCGGTAGCGTCGGCGCCGGACTCACGCGAGCGCACGACGAAAAGTTGGATAACGCGCGTCACCTGGCCGGTCAGCCAGAAGACGGCGTACATGAGCACCCACTCGAGGATGCCCGTGATGAAGCCCTTCTTGCGCCCGGTCTGAAAACCGAAGTCGCGCTTGAAGATGCGGATGCCGCCGATGAGAGCGCGCACCGCCTGATCGGAAATCAGGAAGAAGAGCGAGGAAAGAACCGAGATGAGCGAGTTGATGCCCACGTCATAGTTCTTCACGTGCCCGAGCTCGTGGGCGAAGACCGCTTCGATTTCGTCGTCGGTCATGCCGCACTGGAAGAGCCCCTTCGTCGCAGCCACGACCGCCTTGCGGTGAATCGGGCCGGTGGCGAAGGCGTTGGGCAGGGGATTGTCGGCGATGTACACCTTGGGCTTGAACTTCAAGCCGCTCTTGGGATACACCTTGTCGACAATGGCGATCAGGCGCTGATCGTCCGGCTTGGACGGGTCAACGGGGACCGCTTTCTGGAGTTTCAGAGCGATGTCCGCACTGAACCACCACATCACGACCGGCAGCAAGCACCAGAGGATGCCGAAGCCGACCGTGTATTGGAAATTGACAGCCACCAGAGCAGCCAGAACGAGACCGCCCATCATCAGGTAGCCAAAGATGGTTTTGGCCCAGGTCCACAGAAGCCGCGCACGCGCAGCTTTGGTGACCTCATCGGGGCCGAGCACAGGATGTCGTGCCATGTTAGACCTCCTTCGAGGATTATTCAGGTTGTCGAAACCTCGACAGCCATTGCGAAAACTTGAAGCGATTAATGCGACGACTCAGACTCTTCGGCGTGCACCAAATACAACACCACCGGCCTGCTGCCTCTCGTTTGGCGAGAGATGAAAGTCAGGTGCAAGGGTGGAGTGAACCGGTTTAAGTGCAAAAAGAGCTGAGGCAAAGAAATGAGAAAAACGAACTGAGAAAACTTATCGAGGAAACAAATACGTAATCAACCGTAACTTGTTGAAAAGATGTGAATATAGATAAACTGGCGGGCGCGCGCCCGGATGTCAGGAAGAATCAAATTCTCATTGATTGTCTTGATTAGTTTTTCAAAACGCTTACTCAGTAATACATCACAGAGATCTGATCTGCGCCGGAAGCCTCCTGACATTCGGGTTCTCAAGCACTCTCAGTCAATAGCGCGGCTCGCCAAGTGAAATTCCAGGACGCGCCACCGCCGGCGATTTGTCAAGCGCTTCGTGTACCGCACAGGACAAGCGTTTTCGCAGGATCAAAACAGAACAAGCTGCGTTTAATCACTCACACAACTGGCGCCACCGCTTGTCATCCCGCCCTGCAAGCCCCTTTTCAACCCTCGCGCGCCCGTTATTACAGCTAGGCCAGAAGAACATCTGCTCATCTGTCTTGAGTTCTTGATATAGCCGCTTTATTTGGTTTAGCGTGTCGGAGTTCTTTTTTCAAAATCAACCTTCTCGAACATCTCACCCAACAAACCCTCGTCTTAATGCCTGTCTTCACTTTCGCACCCGCTCTCGCGCTCTCCAGCGCTTAGCTCAGCACCGCAATCGCGCCGGGTTGATGAATGTTAGTGGTGTCACATCTGGTGTCACTGCCTGACTGCATCGAGCATCGACCTCGTTCGACTGCGGGTTCTCAACACAGGAACGCACTCAGTGCGGTCCAAATTAGAGGAACGCGTATGTCACTCACGCTCGCACTTATCCTGATTGGGGCGGCTCTGCTGTTCTCAATCTTCACGCTCAATGCATCCGGACCAAGTCGCAAACAACGACAGGCTGCCGAACAATGTGAAACGTTCCTTCGCAAAGGCACGCTCGCTTTGTCGTGCGGCAATGTCGACGACGCGCACTTGCAGTACCGCCAGGCTCTAACCCTGGCGCGAATCTCCCAGGATGCGTTTCAGCTTTCCGAATCGCTCGAAGGTCTCGCCCGTGCGTTTATGAAAAGCGGCGACTACAAAGCTGCTGTTCCGCTTCTTGAGGAAGCGCTCGCACACGAACCTCAGTGGTACACAAGAAAGCCCAATTTCGCCGAACTCATTCGCAACGAATTGGAAAAGGCTCAGGCTCTCGCTGCAAAGCAGGTCGACTAAGTCGCCTGCGATCACGCCTGCACACGAAACACCTTTACGCTCCTCGAAGGAGCAACGAAAGGACCAAACCATGAGCGCTTTCATTCCCGCCATCATCGCCGTCGCCACCATCCTTCTGGGCTATCAGCTTCAGCGCCGGTACGAGCAGACCGCCAGCTACGCTGCGGGCGCCGTCTTCTTCACCGGTCTGGCCATGCTGTTCGTCCCGACGATCCTCGGCTTCGAGGTCATCTACCTGGTCGGCGTCTTCTTCGGCGTGGCCATCGGCGCCAGCATCCTCTACAAGCAGCGGATGCGCGCCATCGCTCGCAACTGGACTCGCAAGCACGGCAACAAGCACTGAGACGTTGCTCGTCAATCAGTAATCGAGGCAGGCCGGAAGCCGGTCTGCCTTATCCGCGCATCTATCACTAAAACAAGAGGCGCTCAAACGCTTCTGGAAATGGAGAATTTGTATGAGTGGTCTAGTTCTGCTCGTAAGTTTCGCCGGCGCCCTGGCCTGCGGTTTCATGCTGCAACGGTATGAGAAGGTGGGCTGGCTGGCTCTGATCGTCATGTTCGGCTCGGCTATCACCTCGCTTTTCGTGCCGGAAATCCAGGGCGTGAAAACGTTCGATATCTTCGCGCTGTCACTCGTCTTCGGCTTCGGCATGAGCATTGCTGAAAGGCGTGCCAAGTCTAAGAAGGCGAAGGCGGATTTCGAAGCTCTGAAAACATCGCGCCCGCAATACAAGCACTGCCCGCACTGCCGCAGCCCGCTTGCCGAGCGCGAGATCGACGAGAAGAAGCGCCTGGCCTGCACGCACTGCCAGTTCGTTTACTGGAACAACCCGCTGCCGGTCGCGGCTGCGGTCATTCCACATGC
>JADYYD010000384.1 GCA_020853845.1 Candidatus Melainabacteria bacterium | reverse complement strand
GACTTCGCGCGCCGTGAGACTATGCGTGTCCGCTCACGGCGCGTTGCCGAATAGACTTCCCAGGTAGCTCGCACGGGTTGACACTATAAACACAATCAAGAATCTCTCCCAAGGTCTACAACAGAAGTGAGGTAGCAATGCCAAATCGAAGGTTGTCCAATAGAACAATCATGGAAGTCTTCAGACTGCACTATTCGTGTGAACTGAGCTACAAGAAGATTAGCAATGCCGTCGGATGTTCTCGCGCCGCAGTCTCAGATTATGTTGCGCGAGCACACAAAGCTGGTCTAACATGGCCGTCACTTCTCGAACTAGATGAAGGCACAATTGGATCGCTCTTGTTTCCACCACGCGAGCGTTGCTTGAATAGACCGTTGCCAGACTGGAACTATATTCACAATGAGCTGAAGAAACAGGGTGTGACTCTTCTGCTGCTTTGGTCGGAATACCGACAGACATACCCAAGTGGTTACGGACTGAGTCAATTCTGTAGGTTATACAGCGTCTTTCGGCGTAATTTGAATCTTGTAATGCGTCAGGAACACAAGGCCGGCGAAAAAGCATTCTCGGACTTCGCCGGCACGCCAGTCTCAATAACAGATCCGCAAACCGGCAACACATCACATTCGTATCTGTTTGTATGCGCTTTAGGTGCGAGCAATTTTACATTTGCACAGCTCTTTTCTGATCAGAGCGCACGGTCATGGTGCGAAGGCCATGCAGCTGCTTTTCAGTATTTTGGCGGTTGTCCGAAAATTGTTGTGCCTGACAATCCCAAAGGGGTAGTAGCTAAAGTGTGCAGGTATGAACCAGATATCAATCCAAGTTTTGCACATATGGCGGCTCATTATCGTGTCGCCGTCATACCTGCACGCGTCCGGAGGCCAAAAGACAAAGCGAAGGTAGAGACGGCAGTTGGCATTGCTACTCGTTGGATTCTGGCTCCATTGCGTAATCGCAGATTCATCAGTCTTGAAGAAGCAAACACTGCTGTGCGCACTCTCCTTGAGAAGATGAATGATCATCCATTCAAGAAGCTTGACGGTTCACGAAGCAGTCTCTATAAGTCTCTCGACAAGCCAGCCCTGAGCCCGCTTCCAGTCAGCAAATATGAGTACACTCAGTTTAAGAAAGCCACTGTCAAAAGCGATTATCATGTCGACTTCGACAAGCACTTTTACAGCGTGCCTCACCAACTCAGGGGGGAAATAGTCGAAATCCAAGCGACATTGCGGACCATCGAGATCTTTAGCAGAGGAGTATTGGTTGCGCAACATCGCCGCAGCTTTGCGAAAAACAATGCCAGCAGCGTTGTTGGACATCGACCCAAAAGCCATCAACTGTACGATGAGCAGCTCCCCGAAAAGATCATGGAGTCGGCTATAAAGCTGGGGCCGGCCACTGTTGCTTTATTCAGGACAATTGTCCAACGACAAAAGTATCCAGAACTCGGTTATCGAAGTTGCCTGGGAATTTTGCGTCTCGCCAAAAAGTTTGGCGAGACTAGATTGGAAGCTGCATGCCAGCGGGCTCTAGCGAACGAAGCAGTTTCATACACAAATGTGAAATCAATTCTCGCTTGCAAATTGGATCAAGAAGGTTTAGATACACAGAATACTCGCGCATCCTATTCCCAGGAAGGACCTTTGGCAAGCCATTGTTCCCACTCTCATTAAAATAATGAACCAATCAACAGAGCCAGTTCTCTATGTTATAGCAACTAAATATTTATCAAAATGTGGTAAAACGGGATGATTTGGAACCTCGGCTTCCCATGGCGATAATACAGGCGTGCTGCCACGCTGACAGGGGATTCATTGAAGATGGCAAAGATACCGCCTAAGCTGAAAGTTTGGATTGATGCTCGCAAGCGTTATAAGCTGACTGATGCGCAGATCCAGATGGCACGTGAGTTGGGAATGACGCCAAAGAGTCTTGGCAAGATGTCTTCTAGCAAGGACCAACCATGGAAAGTGCCCTTGAGCGAGTATATCGAACACCTTTATTTCAAGCGTTTCAAAAGGGAGCGCCCAGAAGAAGTTCTTTCAATTGAAGCCCGAGCAATAAAGCTAGCAAACAAGAAGAGTGTTCCTACTAGAGAAGCACAACACGACCAGACCTGAGATTTTCAAAAGGGCGTTTCGACCAAATGAAAATTTCGATAACTTGCAGAATTCCACAGCGTTGGGATCACAATAGAAATTTAGACCACACTTTCCCACGTTCAGAGCTACGGGTACACAGCATGTCCTGTATGTGAGCTCAGAAATTGCAATGCGCGCACAAGGCTTCCGTAGCATGGCAAGCCGCTTTCCTGAAGAACATCAAAGTCAAGCAATCGAGTCATTGCAAGTTGGTCAACTCTTGGCTTATATTTCTTTCCCTCTGGAAACCGCCTCGAAAGCCATTCTTTGACTCCTCTTACCGATTCGAAGTCACCAGTAAAAGTAGTACCGGGAGCGATCCATGCAACCTGCTCTCCGTGTATTCCACCACCAGGATTTGCGGCAGAAATAATTTCAAGGCAAGGAAGAAACAAGGTCTCGTATTCGCGATATAGCAATACTAGCGCAGCTGGAATATCCAGCGCCGACTCTCTAATCCATTCAGCACCGGCGGGTCCAGTGTCTCTCGGGCACAGGTCATCCTCATCACGAAGAATCAATAGCTTATCGAAACCTTCTACTCTGGCAAATGTGCATGCCTTCTTGATTCCATCTTCAGTATTCAATGTACTAGAGCGATAAACTTTCGTCCAAACGTGCGTCGGATCGAGCTGCAAGTGCTGCCAGAGTCTCGAAATTAGATTTATCGCTGAATCACTTTCACCGTGACCTTCGCCAAAAATGAGCCCTCGCGTCATGCGGCATCACCGGCTGCTCCTGCATGGCCGCCTAAGGCCTGCGACCTTAACAGATCGTCGATGGTGAGCAATTTCTTTTTCACTGCATCAATATGACCGGGAAGCATCGGATTGATTGAAGTAACTCCATCAATCTTCTCTACAACACGAATGCTTTCAGGCGGACATAGTCCGAGAAAATCAGGACTGTGCGTTGTTATTACAATCTGACTGCGAATGCTGGCTTCTGAGAGATAGTCATACAAAAGTGGAAGCATACCGGCATGAATAGTCAATTCCGGCTCTTCGATTCCGATCAATGCTGGAGTAGGTTCCTGCAAAAGAGCGGTTAGGATTCCTGCCATGCGCAAGGTGCCGTCTGACTCCAGAGCAGCGTCAAACCATTTCTCCCGCTTTTTCTTAGCTGAAGCATCATACCCGTGATCGTGCTTAAACTGCGCTACAAGATGTCTTCCAACTTGCTTTACCGTTATGTCTGCAATGTCACCTGTGAGCCGGTGTAATGCCGCGCAAAGTTCACTCTTGCGAGGACCCTTCTTGAAAGAAGAACGGAGAATAGATGTCCAGTTCTGCCCATGCTCGTCCATCGGATACTCTGGACTCGGTACCTGTGGTTTTCTCAGTTGATCTGGAAAAATCGCATAAACAGATAAGCTCCTGAGCGCATCAGCAATCGGCTTTACACGAGAATCTGATGAGATAAGTGGAAGAACGAGACTTGTCTCCGTTAGATGCGGAGACAGTCCTGAAGGCGCGCTGATAATCTTGCCTTCGGTAACCTCTAAGTCTTGTATGTTTTTATCACCAAAATGTATTCGCTCTCGTTTAACTCGAAAATCCTCTGCCGTCGCCCCTCCAAGGATGAACTCGTAAGAGCTGTCACGATCCTCAAATTTTAAATCGACGTGAATAGTTAGATCGAACGGACGACCTGCACTCCATCTCCTAACAGCGCCGATGCCTTGCCGATTTAGAAGCGCCGTTTCCAGTCCATGCCGTAGACATTCAGAGAGAAATCGAAATACGTCGGCAACATTACTTTTGCCTGAACCGTTTATGCCAACCAAGACGGTAAGCGGCTCTAAGTTCAGCTCAACGGATTCACCAAGGCTCCGGAAATTGGAGACTTTGATTCTCTTTATGCATGCATGTCCGTTGTACGAATTTGCCACTTGCGTATTCCTTCTTTAGGACGGTCAGCGCATCCTTAATTGTCTCTCAAAATAGCAAACAGCACCTTAGCTTAGCCTAAGCCGCGATTCACACTTCTTGGCATGCTCGAATTTCTCGATGGTCGCATTCCGGCTCGTATTACTGCGGCTCAAAAGATTTGCTTAACGTCTCATGAACGCCTCATAACGCCTCATGCTAGTCACTGCCTGGGACCATAAAGCTTCACCAGGTAGTCGATTACAGACTCGGGCAAGATGAACTCAAACGTCTCAAACCGGTGGGTGACAGGAGTTCCTCTCTACATTCAGACAGTCTCCATCAATGAATGCGGCTCATTCCGGCTCACGGTGACACTCACTGCGGCTCATTGCAGCTCGTTGCGGCTCATTACGGCTCATTACGGCTCATTGCCCTCCGTCTGATTGTGCAACAGCCTGTTGCACAATTGCGCATTACTACTCTATGAGGCTGACAATTCAGACAGGCTAAGCTTTTGAGAAATTGTGCAGGCGGGCCTTGCACAATTATTATGGGGTAGTCACGCGCAGCACAACAACAAGCACTCAACATTGTCACTCAAAAGTCAGCGACATTTATACTGGAATAAGTGCCAGTACGAGGCAGCCAGCCGTGTCCGATAAAGCCAAAACAGACGATCAAGGCAGCGAAAAACACGTTCAGAAGACGCCAGAAACGGTGAAAAATGCTGGCGTCATAACGGAGCACACACATCAGGATGTTCACCATCAGGCAATCATAGTTGCTCAGACGAATGATCAACACCCGTCTGGCATTCAACGTGCCGTGCACGAGAATTTCGGCATAACCGGAGAACTCACCGCAAGGGATAAAGGCAAGAAGCACGAACAAACGACAGCGGAGCCGCAACAATCGATCAGCCGTGATGAGCTGCTAGATAAAGCTTCGCAAGGAGACGGCTTCGCCCGCGATCTCGCTAAGCAACTCCAAGATGCTAAGAATCCTGGTGAAAAAGGGCGCGTTCAGGACAATGCCGACCGGCTCTATCATCGAGGGAAATATGCCGAAGTGACACCGGGCAAGCAAGCCTCTAACGACAACAAATCCGACAGTGCTATGCACTTGAAGGCGCTGGCGAAACACAACCCGGCTCTTGAGCCTGTCTCGAAATTGAGAGAGTATGCAGACAAATTGCCGGAAGGTGAACAAAGAAAGTCACTGACAGCCCTTTCCAGAGAACAAGCGGCCGAACTGTCGCCCGAAATGCGGGCTCACTATGATCAACAACATAATGCAGGCACGCGCCCAGCACTGACCAACACACCAGAAGGCTGGCTACATGCATTTCAGAGAATTGCGCAACTTCCCATGGACAAACAACTTGAGATTCTCGGTTCTGCATTCAACGCGGGCATAGAGCACTACAAACATGACGAGCGAGAACGCGATTTAGGACGGCTCATCGGAACAGTCGAGGGCGCCGGACAGGTCGCAACGAATCTGGCTAAAATTGCCGACTTCTCAGCGTATTGCATCACTGGCGATCACGAACGTGCCGGCAAAATGGGAAAAGAATTTGGCGATGCACTTGGACAAACCATTGTTGGCGGCGTCAGGCTGTGGCACGCTGCCGACGACTATCTCTATAACATTGGGTTCAGCGGTGATTACGCTAGACCGGTCCGAGACTTAGCAGAACTCGGGCAGAAACTCGACGAGCATTGGAGAAACGTTCCGCCCCGCGAACAAGAGCGCCTTAAGTCCAGGTTTATCACCGAGATGGCCGCTGACGGCTTGATAGCTGCCAGTGGAGTAAGTGCAATTAAGAAGGCGGGTGCGTTTACTGAAATCCTCGACGCGATAGCAGTAGAAGCCAAAAACCTCCACACTACAGGTAAGAAAACAGTTGGTGCCATTCGCGACACAGTAGATGAGCTTCTACAGCCCCACGCCGTCACCCCAGATGGCATGAAGATCCGAGTTCCCAGAGAAGTTGCGAAAGACGAGACCAGCATGCTCATGTCAAAGGCTGATGACATGGGCGAATCCATCTCCAAGAATTCATACAGGCTGGATAAGGTATCGGGGAGGCTGCAACGCACCGACCTTGGAAAGTTGCGCGAGCCGTACCATTGGCCGGTGATGAATGAACATTTTTCCGATGACGTCATTCGACAAAGCCAGGATGCTTCGTGTATCTCTGCGGTCGGCGAAATGTTATCCGAAGGACGACTCTCAGAGCGTTTCTTGATTGAAAAAATAGGAACGCCTGGTGATTTAAGGGAACTATCACAGCACCTTGGTGAAGGTTGGACCTCAAAAACTGTTAAAGGAACTACGCTGGCGGACCTTGGCAAGCATGGCCCGTGGGCTGCTTACATGACTGAATACGAGTGGACTAAGTTTGCAAAGCTACCTCACGTAGTCTTAGTCGATGGGCGAAGTGCAGCAGGAAACGTTATTATTCGCGATCCGCTGGAGGGCACTAAGTACGAAATGACCGTGACCAACTTTTTGAAAACCTGGAATTCGAGCGCCGTTTATCGTAGTGAGGCCAAATAGTATGCTGGAGAAGAATCATGCCACTAATTGACAAGAAATATCTTGAGCAACTGCGATCTGCTGGACTTCATGTGTCGCACCCGATCCCAGCTTTCTGTAATGGTGTTTGGGTGTGCAAACCGACAGCAACCCCTGGACACAACATGCCAGGTTTCGAAGGCGGGTATATCACCCTGATCGGTCAGGGTCCGGGTTGCCCTGACATAGACGCACCTATGCTTGCCTTCTTTTTTCACCACGACAAATGGATTGTTTCTGGACAAGATTGCGCAGGTGGAATGGGACCTGCCGACTTCGTAGATGAATGGGAAAGTCCTGAAGAAGCGGTGAAAGACATCTTGGATTTTTATTTTGGTGACCCATCACGTATGCAAAAGAAAGTAGCTGAGCATGAGAAGATTGAAGCTAGATTTCGCGAACACGTTGAGTCCACCAATGGAGCGAGCAATGCCCAACCCGACTAAGACCCGACAGCAAGGAAATTGACTTAGAACATCTGAAAAAGTACGAGACGGCTGGCGATATCGGGATAACTGATGGCAAAAATTGAAGAAGAATATTTGAAACGCTTTAGGGATGCCGGACTGTTCGTGTCCGTTCCGTATTCCTCCGAGCATGGCTGGCCGGATGGTGTTCGTGTTGGCAAGCCAATAACGACGCCAGGAAATTCAATAGCAGGCTACGATGCAGCGTACATCACTATTGGCGCTGTGCCTGAACCTCCGGAAATGGATGCACCAATGGTGGTGCTATATTCGACAGGTGAGGAATGGGTCATTCATTCCCAGGAATGTGTTCCGAAGCTTGGCCCCGGGGACTTCATAAACGTTTGGTCCACTCCCGAGGAAGCAGTCAAAGATGTCATCGATTTCTACTTCGGCGACCCAGCACGAATGCAGGCAAAAGCAGACCGGCAAAAACAGACAGCAAAAAGGCAAAATTCTCAGAAGCAATGAAGAAAAGAATTATCAGCGCAGAAGACCGAGGACAAAACCATGACCTATTCTTTCTCCCAGTCAGCACCGCCAATTGGCCGGCGCCCAATTCTCATTAAGGGAAAGGATGTCCGTTGTTACTATCCACTATTCGTTATGCTGGCAATGGCGGCCATCATTCTTCTTGTGTTCTGGTTTGGCTCCCGATATCCGCAACTATTTCACAAGATGGAAGACATGGGACACCATCAGCTGCTCTCGTTCATCTGGAATGCAGAACTTTTGAAAGCTTCTCTTAATGCCGGTTTCATCGAACGCTGGTGGGTTTCTTTCGTCAACTGGATCTGGTCGATGCGAATAGGAATGTCTTTCGGACTGGCTCTTGGAACGCTTCTGCACACATTGTTCGAATTTTACCCTCCGAAAATCGGGGGAAACATTTATCTGAACACCCTAAAGGGAGTGGTGATGGGTGCACCCGCCGCAGTCTGCGTAAACTGTGCCGTCCCAGTTGCCTGCGGATTGACTCGTGGCAAGGCTAACGTCGAGTCGGCGCTAGGATTTATGTTCAGCTCACCAACCCTCAACTTCATAGTAGTCTCCATGGTCTTTGCCGGTCTTCCCTGGTATTACGGAGCCATTCAATACTCTTTGATCGCTCTTGTCCTTTTCGTTTTCGTCCCTTTGATCGTGCACTGGCATAACCGCACAAATAAAGACGAAGACGATGATCAAGGGACACCGACATGCTCGATCCCCCTCTATAAGGAATGCGAAGAAACATTCTTGCAGTCTGCCAAACACGTTGTCCGCGAATACGGAAAGAATCTATGGAAGCTGATCAAAACAGCAGTACCATTCATGCTCGTTGCGGCTCTTCTCAGTTCGCTGGCAATGGAACTTCTGCCATTGAAAAGTATTTTCGCTGAAGTCAATCCACTCGTGCTTACTGGCACTGCCTTGATTACGGTGTTGCTGCCAATTCCGATTGCGCTTGATGTCATGACGGCTCAACAACTCTATTCGCAACAGGTTCCGCCACCGTATGTGATGCTCTTCTTGTTCACCCTCGGCACCTATAGCTTCTTGCCCATGAGCTATCTCTGGACAGAGGTCTCGAAAAAGCTTGCTATCATGCTGTACGCAATGTTCGTATTGCTCGGACTGGTTGCGGCTTTCACCGTCACTCTATTTGCGTAGGTTACGCATTGCCACACATATCTACCACACGTGCGAGGCGGCTAGCCGACAAAGCGCTATTCGGAGTTTTGATCAGTCATCTGGGACCCCTCCGTGCATGTCACAAGTGCCCGAGACTGACACAGCTTTCATCTGCTTTCCAATGGCAGGCCCCTCGCGGGGCGCGCAAGCGCGTCCATTGGGCAACTGAAAGCTGTGTTTTTCAGGAGGCACTAACAAGCACAGGAGGTGCCACCTTGAATATTATGCGAAGTGGCTGATTATGCGAAGCTGCATTTAAGTAATGCCGGCTATTCTCGTGCATATGTCTGATAGCTGGTTTCGGCGCTGAAGTTTACTTCGCATAATTTGGAACATCCTTCTCCAGGTGGCCGTGTGCAACCGTATATCAAAAAGGAGAAAGCCGATGATTCGCGAATTCTTTGTGTGTCCAAAGACAATTGAACGCCTTGAAACTAGCCCGCTTGCCAAAGAAATCAGGTCTCTGGCTGAGGATCTCACCCGTCAAGGCTATACGAGAAAATCAATTCGAAGCTATTTGACGATGTGCGATCTCTTGGGGCGGTGGCTTGCGAGAAACAACATACCGCTTGAGGAATTTTGTGACGACACGATCGAAAGGTTCGCGAGCGCACCACCTGAACAGCGCGGTGGCACGCGCAAGAATTGGCGCGGAGCGGTTTTGAGCAGCGCGCGCGTTTTGCTTCGGCATCTGAGGACAACTGGAGTGGTCAAGGAAATGGCACCAGATCCGAGTGCTGACGATGCCCATCATTGGCTGGCAGCATTCGATCACTATCTCGATCAAGTAAAAGGATTGAAAGTAGAAACGCGGAAGCAGTATCAACATTACGCGAACCGCTTCCTTGAGGAGCTTGAGAAAGAAGGACGCATCGATTGGTCTTTGGTGACAGCGGAGGTCTTTGGTGACAGCGGAGGTCCTGGGCGATCACGCGAGGCGCCACGCAGAGATGCGCCCTGGATGTCGCTTGCAGATGGTCACGGCTATGCGTTCTTTAGTCCGCTTT
Source organism: Candidatus Melainabacteria bacterium (assembly GCA_020853845.1). GTDB lineage: Bacteria > Cyanobacteriota > Vampirovibrionia > Obscuribacterales > Obscuribacteraceae > QKMZ01. Next base: position 152 of record JADYYD010000384.1, on the reverse strand, counting down.
TTGGTTGCGCAAAACATTTTGCCTTCAGGAATTGAAAGAGCAATCCCAATCACGAGAAGGTGGACTCATCAACACTTGCCGGAACGGTTGACAGCTGAGGAGATCGAAAGACTGCTTGAGGTCAGCAGGAGTGATACCACTCCTATGGGATT
>JADYYD010000383.1 GCA_020853845.1 Candidatus Melainabacteria bacterium | reverse complement strand
GCCGGAGCCGGCAAAGCGCCGAGGCACTGATGATGTAAGCATCGAAGATTTGAGCGAATTTGCTCAGGCGCTCAAGGAAGACAAGCCGATGAGCCCGCCGAGTCAGCGCGTGGAAAAGCTGCGCAAGACGATGATGAATATTCGCAAGCACGGCTTGGAAACGACTTCATCGTATCCGAGTGTGCGGGCGCCCAGAGAGAGTATTGAATCTTCAAGCAAAGAAAGTACCGGCGAAATTGCTGCCGCTCCCGAATTCAACATGGATGCGAAACAAGCTCCTTTGCGTGTTTCTCGTTCGCTGAACACAATGGAATCGCTCGATCAGATCAGCCCCGTTGCTGAAGAGACGATCGATATTTCTGCTGAAGAGACGATCGATAGAACTGTTGAAGCGCCGCTTCCCGACTTCGAAGGCGATGCAAACGCATTGACCAGGCGCACAGGGACGGTAGAAATGAACGTCGATCCGCATGATGATTCCGCAATGGAACCGCATGCAGACACGCCGGCGCGCGTGACTGAGGAGGGCTTTCAGGGCGTTACAACTGTCTGGCCTCACGATCAAGAGCAACAAGATATCGAAAGGCGCACGGAAGAAGGCGCAAAATCCGCAGGGCGAAAACCGGAGCGCTTTGTCGCCCGCACAATGCTTGATATGGATTTCCTCAAAGACAGTCTTTCCGCCTCCGTGCAGCGTGCCGAGGAGAAAATGGCTGAGTCGATTGCGCAGAAGCTTGCTGAACCGGCCAAACAATTACTTACTCAGGACGACTACAAACTGGCGAAGGTCGGCTGCCCGTTCGTTTGGAGCGATGGCGCGGACAATCCGAAAGACAGAGTGAAGTACTGCACGGAGTGCAGTGCCCAGGTCTACAACTTCGCCGGGTTCGATATGGCGGAAGCCCAGTCGCTGATTTTCAAGCGAGAAAATCGCACTAATGCCCCCCTGTACAAGCGGGAAGACGGCAAGTTCATGACCACTGATTGTCCCATTGCTTCCAAGAAGAAGAAGGACAACCAGATGTTGATCGGTGGTGCGGCGCTGGTCCTCATTCTGCTGGTAATCATGGTCGTAGCATCATTCCTGTCGCCTCAGCCGCCACCGGCGCCGCCGGCTACATCGGACCAGCCTCCAGCAGCAACCGACCAGCCACCCGCGACGGTGACCCCACCGTCCGCCACGAATACTAAGACAGGTGGGCAATCTTCCGGAACGGGCACATCCGCAACTGGAGGCGATAGCTCGAAACCCGGCGCCTATCATTATGTACGGGGCAAGGGGGTTGTTCAGGAGCCCGTAATCGTGAAGCCGCAGGAGCCAGTGGATAATACAATCCCAGGTACCACCTCAGGGTTCGACGAAGGCGGCCAGTTCTGGAAATACACGGATCAGGGCAACAATTAAGTGACCCTTTGGTACTGTTGCGGACAGCGATAGCTCAGGCTATTCGATGCGGAAAAATGTCCGGCCCACTTTTATGACATCAAGCGGAGCCAATTGGTGGGGCTGCGACAGCAACTTGTCATTTACGCTCGTCCCGTTGCTGCTTCCAAGATCCTCTATCCACCAGCCATTGTCCCAAAAAATGCGCGCGTGACTGGCTGAGGCATAGCCGTCATCAGGCAACACGACCTGATTGTCGTCGGCTCGCCCTAACTTAATCGAAGGATCATTTAGAACGTATCTTTCGCCGGTAGCCTGGTTCACCAGCGTTGGCAAGCGGGGTTCGTTGCTCATATCTCTCTAAATCTCTAAATCCCTGGGTTTCCAAAGGACGGTTTCGGCATACTGACAATGCAAAGTCAGTTGGTGCAAGGATAGCAGAATTTTTCAGCCAGCCAAAACCAGCAATGTGGAGTCAACTTTTTCTTATTTTCCAAAAGCGAGGCGAAAATTAACGCTGCGAGTTCCAATCGACAGAAAAACTTTTGTCCTGATAAAGTGAGATCTTGTATGGATTGTCGCCGTGAAAAGTTAGTTAGGGCGGCTTGTGCTCTGCCCGAGCGCACGAAATAATTCTGTCACTGCGCAGAAGAGATTGGAAAATTGGTCAGTTTATTTTTGCTTTCAAAAAAATCGAAATTCCATCGACCGAAACTTTTTCGGACACTCGCGGCAGTTAGGGGGATAACTCTTTTTGCAATTTTCACTGCTTATTTTTCCTTTTGCATCAGTCCGGCCATTTCTGAGCCCCTAAAAGCAAACATTGAGTTCAGCGAGAGTTTGGATCCGCTGCAAGCCGGATTGCGCGAGGGTGAGCGTATGAAGCTCAAAGCCGGCGCAGCCGATACCCAGAAGAAGATTACAGGCTGGCGCAGAGTGCCGGATTGGTTTGCCGGAACATGGCATAAGGAAAGAACTACCCGCTATGTTGAGGGGCGTCCAGTCAGCTATCAAACGCGCGCCGATTTGATTACCGGCTATCAGAAGGATGCCAAAGGACGAGTGTGGCAGCCCACTTTCACCAGTGTCGCCAAAGTAGAAACCGACGATTACGTTGAATGGCAGATGCCTCAACGTAAAACGGTCTACGAAAATTACTCGACTAAATACGTCTCATTTTCTCTGTCCACGCGAGTTCGTGTCGATAAAGACTCCAATCAGATCATGTCCTCGTTTCAGCAGGAAGATTTGAGTGTTTCCACACCTCAGCCTGATGGCACTGTCAAAGCCATTGTCGAATGCCGCGTATTCAATCAGGACGGAAGAGTGAAATTCGAGGACACGATTGAAGTAATTGAAGAAAAGCTTGAAGATTTCAACCCCATTGACGAGTTCAATGGTTTTGATTATCGTCAAAACTTCATCCATTTTTTGCAATCGAAAGGGCACCCAGAGCTGATCCCGCCCGATCGTCCTAAATC
>JADYYD010000382.1 GCA_020853845.1 Candidatus Melainabacteria bacterium | reverse complement strand
GTCGTCACCATTAACGGCCATGACATTGACCAGATAGCCTTCATCAGGCTGCCGGTCGCCAGGTTTGTCGAAAGACCGCTTTTCTCTTCTGGCTGTTTTTCCCTGTTTTGCCGCTCTGCGTCATCTAAAGCGGTCATGTGAATTCCTCGACGCCAAAATGGTTACCTGCTATATTCTTCCAGATTCGATGACGGGGAGAATGGCTGATGAAACTTCGCAGCAGCGTATACGGTTGGAAATCTGTCTGGATGGAGTTTGCCGAAGAGCATGGTGGCTCGTTCGACGACGGGCAAAAACTCTTTGTAATGCGGGTGCCGGTTGTCGGCAAGCCCTGGTGCATTACTTTTCACATGCATCAAAAAGGCGTCGGCGGTGCGGTCAGCGACAGCAGCGCTGCTTTTCTGCCCTTCAAGGCCAAGGGTTCGTTCAGTTTCGATCTTCACAATCGCAGCCTGGTCGGCGATGCAAGCAAAATTTTCGGTGCTCAAGACATCGAGATTGGTGAACCGGAATTCGACCACGAATACATAGTAAAAGGATCCGACGAGCCCATCGTCAAAAAAATCTTCGCCGGTGCGCGCATTCAAGAATTGATTAAACTGCAGCCGCACATCAAGCTTTTCATTCAAGACGAACCGAAAGAACTGGCAGAGCACGGCAGTGTGCCACCTGGCATCCATGTCCTGGCTTTCAAGGAAAAAGCCGCCATCAATAGTTACGAGCGCCTGACACTCGTACATGACTTAATGCTTGCCACTCTGGAAGAAATGCTCGTTGCCGATCTGGCTTCGCCGCAAGATCCTAATTTCGACATCTAAGAGCGAAAATTCATGCAATGCATGTATCGCAGCATATATGCTTGCGGTTGTATTTGGGCGGCATCGGCTAAGCAGGCGACATCACCTAAGAAGGTGATGTTTACTTGATTTCGTGAGAAAAGTGTTTATTTTCACAAGATTCTCACAAGCAATGGGAAGAATAAATACAGAGCGCAAATCGCTCGAGGATCTGGAGGCCTTCCAGAACCCGCAAGTGGTGCCGAGCATAAAGGAACGAGCCGAAAGCTCGAAGCGGAGTACCGTTTTCGGTAGCTGGGGGATACACTCAAGGGAGCATTGATCATGACCGGAATTAGTGAGAGCGACACCTCCGACTCGGTTCGACTTGCCGAGCTTTTGACCGAAGCTGGTTACATCAGCCAGAAAGATATCGATGAGGCGATGCAGATAGGCAAGGAGACCGGCATGCGAGTTGGTCGTGTGCTCATTGTTTCCGGGTGGCTATCGGAGAATCAGTTGGTAGCGGCAGTGAAAGCGCAAACTCTCGTCAATAATGGCAAGATCAGCCGCGGCGCCGCAATCAGAGCGCTCAAAATTGCCGACGAGAAAGAACTTTCCTTTGACAGCGCCTTGCAAAAAATGACGGCAACCAGGCTGCAAGCACTGGTTAAGGTCGACAGCGCTCGCAGCTAGCACAAGTTTTTCGGCGATCAAACGCGCTTCGTAAGGCATGGCTTTACGAAGCGCTGTTCTCATTGCACGCCAATAGTTTCAACACCCAAAAAACGCGGATGTTGCCACCGGATGTGGTGCGGAATTGCCACGTCTCAGCGCAGTTCCGGATCGCTGAGGCTCATCGACTCCTTGCTGAGCGGTTTACGCGCTCCAGTCTGCACGGCTCTTTCTGTGCCTTTCGTTACGCCTGTGATGAGACCTGTTGCGACTCCGTATGGAACGGAAAGAATGGCGGCTCCAGCTCGGGCACCCAGGTCCGGCTTTCTGTTATCAAATCCCCAGGTGAGATCTTTGCTGACTTGTGCATTCATGCGCTTTGTTTCGGAGGCCATTGTTTTAGCCGCCCGGACAGGAACGCCGATTAATACCCCGCACATGACCCCGGCCACGGATTTCGGCATGGATGGTTTGCTGCTGTCGGTTTCCGGTGGTACGTCTTTGACTGATTCGTGGGCGGCAATCTTCTTCGATTCATTCGAAGATTTGAACATGGAGAATTTGCTCTTTTTAGTCGGAGCAAACTCGTCGTCGTGAATTTCCATTCTGATTGGTCTGGGGGGCTCGACCGGTGCGCTCGGCTTGGCGCTGGGAGGCTCGACATCGAAGAATTCGTCTTCTGCCGATGCGGCAGCATTGGAAAACAAGAGCCATGCTGCGGCGATGGCGATAGTTTGTTTCGATCTCGATCCGGCTTGGTTCATGCGCAGATTATAGCTGCTTGTTTGCAACTGGTTTTCGAGTCAAAACTAACCTTCCTGCAATTGAGGACGGGGGCTCATTCATTTGAGCTGGCGGATTGTCAGGAGATGGACGCTTTCACTTTCTTTCCGAAGTGATCGGTGAGGCGTCTCAAGGTCGGCGAGATGTCATCCTCTGAAATTCTTGCGTCGATGAGGAAAAGCGAGTCGCTGGATTTTGCCTCTTTGAGAGCGTTTTTGAACTCTTCAGGAGTTTGAGCGCTGGTGCCCTTTCCGCCCAGAGCTTTGGCCAGCATGGCATAGTCCCATCTTTGCAGATCGTAGTAGTCGCGCTTCTGGTCGATGAAGCGGAGCATTGCATAACTGGCGTTGTTGAACACGATGACGATCGGATTCAGTCCCATCTTGATGGCGGTGCTGATTTCCATACCAGTCATCTGGAAGCCGCCGTCGCCGACCAGAATGATCGAGCGGCGCTTGGGATTGGCTATTTGTGCGCCGATTCCGGCCGGCACGCCGAAGCCCATGCTTGAATAATATCCGGGTGCGATAAAGATGTCGGTCTTCAGGCTCATTCCGGCGTAGAGGCAATCGCCGACGTCGGAGACGACGGCGAATTTTTCGCTGAGCAAGTCATTGAGCTGGTTTATCATGTGCGCCACGGTGAGATTTTTTTCGCCGCTTTTAGGCTCAATGATTTCGGGCTCGATGGTGGGCAGGCTGAATCTCAGAGTCGGTTTGACTTTTGATGTAGTCAAATCGATTAGTTGATCTATAAGTGCTCTCAGATTGACGCCGTGATAAGTATGATGACCGGCAGTGACTTCGTGCGCGGTGCACTGAACAAGCGCTTTGGCAGGCAGTTTTGCCGTGTATCCTGCCGTCTCCATCTCGGTCAGAACAGTTCCCAAAGAGAGAATCAAGTCGGCAGACTCGACGTATTCTTTCACTTTCGGATTGCCGAATTGCCCAAAGTAGTTACCGGCAAAGCAAGGATGTGACTCCGGGAATGAGGCTTTGCCTAAGATTGATGTGACGACGGGAATGTTCAGTGCTTCTGCAAGTGCCACAACTTTGTCTTTCAAGCTGAAGCGTCTGACTTCGACGCCGACGAAGAGAACAGGCTGGGTAGCGGTTTTCAGGCGATCGATAATTTCGTGGACTGCTTCTTCCAGTGCCGCTGACGGTGCTTCCATCGAGCTGGGGGCTGAATCCTGAATATCCAATTCGTAGTTGACCATGTCCCTGGGAATCTCGATATATCCAGGGCGGGAGAACTTGGTGGTGGTTTCGAAAACACGATCGATTTCGTCTTGAGCTGTTGCCGGATTAGCAAGCAGAGCCTGCGACTCAGTTACTTCTTTGAAGACATTGAATTGGGTGTCGAAACTTTTGACACAATGGTGCAATTGCGGCTTTTGGCTTCTATAGCGTGTTTCGGGGCTGCCGGAAATAATCAGCAGCGGCGACTCCTCGGCGTAAGCCAAACCGACGGAGTTGATCATGTTCAAACCGCCGGCACCGTAAGTGACGAGCCCGACGCCCAGACCCTTCAATCGTGCATAGGCGTCAGCCGCGTATCCGACCGATGGTTCATGAGTCATGACCACGGTTTTCAGCTTTGTCTTCTCTTGCGCGGCATAAAGAGGCAGAATGAAATCGCCTGGAATACCAAACGTCGTGTCCACGCCCGAATCTTTGATGCGGTCGAAGAGATACTCTGCCAATTTGCGTTTTGTCATGACATCCACCGTTTGCTGGTCTCGTAAGCAGAGCTTTCAAAGACAGCCGAATTACTCTCAACAGGCGGAATTGTAGCGCGATGTATGTTGAGAAGCCTGTTTTCAATCATTTCTTCTTCATGTGTGATTTGTAATCCCCGCATCTTGCCTCAAACCAACCAAGCTTTCATTTGTGAGCCGGCAATTTGGGATAATCAAATAGTCCTTGTTTGCCGTTAGCCTGTTTGAATTCGAGTTGATGAAAAAGGCACCCAAAACTGAATTTGTTTTTGAAGATAAGGAAGTCTTCAAACGGCACTGGCTCAGGCATTATTCGCGCATCTTCATCACGCTCATCATAATTGTGCTCAACTTCTGCATGATTATGGGAGCTGTGGATCGGTACGGGCATGGCGGTTCTATGCCCATTCACATGGAGTTGATGAGCTTCCTTTTCCTGGTTTTCATCGACGTTGCGATGCTCATTCCGATGATTCTCGAGGCCAACGAAGTGATTGTCACGCCCGAATATTTGACTCTGAAAATGCTGTACTTCAAAAAGCGGCTTGCCTGGAGCCAGATAAGCGAATTCAGAAGGTGGCCTTTCCTTGTCTACACGGCGGTCAAGTCAGGCAGATGTTTTTATTTGATTAACAAGCGTGAGATAAAAGGATTCGACAAACTCGCCAAGATCATCGAGGAGCGCGTTCCTTTGCTGGAAAAGAAGACATAGAAACGCCTTATATACTGTACGGTGGCGTTTTTGACGCTCTGGCTCCGGCCGCACACAAAAAACACGTTGGAAAACGGTGATGGCACAAAAGAAGATTCGCGTTTTGATTGGCAAACCCGGCTTGGACGGGCACGATCGCGGTGCAAAGGTGGTGGCGAGAGCCCTCAGGGACGCCGGAATGGAGGTCGTATATACGGGTTTGCACCGTTCGCCCGAGGAAATCGTTGAGACAGCCATTCAAGAAGACGTTGACGCCATCGGCTTAAGCGTTCTGTCCGGTGCGCACATGACCCTTCTGCCTCGTGTAGTCGAGCTTTTAAAAGAACAAGGGGTGGACGACATTTTAGTCTTCGGCGGCGGAGTCATTCCGGAAGAAGACAGGCAAATGCTTCTTTCAAAAGGCATTAAAGAGGTATTCGTCCCTGGTAACGCTACCCAGAGAACTATTGAGTTTCTCAAAGAACACTTTGGCGAGCGCAATGGCGCTCACAAGGTTTCTTAAATAATTCCTACTTACATCTGTCTATTATTTGTCCGGACTGGGGTATACCTATCTTGGACAACAGCACAACTTCATTAAATGTTCGGCTTTTTGATAAAATTTGCTGAATTATCTCTTGAAGACCGTGTTATACTCCTTGAACGGTGAGCACTCCCCTATGGAGAGTTCGGATGGCCAAAAAAGACAAAAATAGCTCTAAGTTCGATCCTGCCTGCAGCATCGACTTCTCCGACAACAAAATTGCCAAGGTAAGCACCGAAGAGCAAATTTGGAAGTCGTTGGGTCTTTTGTTCAGAACAGTATCGGCAGACGAATACATGCGTGATTTCCAGGATGCAGATCGCCGGGATTTGATGCCCGTCAGTTGCACCCGCGCATTTATGCAAGCAGATCAGGAATCTGACGACGCTTACGCGAGTCTGTACGCCTAACAAGGTCGAATTTAGCTTATTGTCAAAAGGGGTTCGAAAGAGCCCATTTTGTGCTGCGTGGGTATTTTTTCTGGGCTTTAGGCGCTGCTGGTACAATTGATGGCTGTTGGAGTCCGGGTTAGTTTTACTAGTGGACAGTTGTCTGAATGTCCCAGAAGTCGGTTAATTATCGAAAGGGCGATGTCGTCCTGGTGTCGTTTCCCTACACAACGGATGAGGGAACGACCCAGACTAAGCGGCGCCCGGCTGTTCTAATCTCTAACGACTACAACAATTCCCGCCTGGACGACGTTCTTTTGGTGCCTCTCACCAGCAACACGACCCGGGCAACGCGCGAACCTACTCAGGTGGTGGTCATGATGAACACTCCAGAAGGACAGGCGGGCGGTCTTCGACTAGACAGCGTGATCGACTGCACGGTTATCGCCACGATTCCAAAGACGCTTCTGGTAAACAAAATTGGTGCCTTTCCTCAAGAGACGATGGAAAGGGTAGACCAGTGTTTGATGATTGCCATGGCAATCGGGCGTCCTATCAATCCCGACAAGCCACTTGGCGCACCCGACGAAGAACCCTCGTAGCTTCTCCCGGCAAAGACCCTCGTAGCTTCTCCCGGCAAAAAACTGAAAGAGTCAGTCTTCTTAGCGCTTTATTCTAAGTTGTCGGCAGTCGGTGCAATTTTGGCAATTAGTTTGTCGCCGTTGCGTGCCTTGAGCTGAGAGGCAGCGCTTGCCTGTTTCGCTGCTATTTCCAGATAGCCGTGGCTGCCGACAACTACTTTTGCCTCGCCATCATCTATGGTGTCATAGCTTCCTTTTGCCATTTTCAAAACATGCTTGCCCAGTTCAATCTGGGAGATTCTGTTTTTTTCTTCGGCGGAAATGTTGGTAATCAAATTGCCGTACCTGTCGCAATAAACGATTGTACCTTCAATAAAACCATCCCCTGTCTTCGGTTCGAAATTGTCCAGTTGGGCCAGTGTTGCTGTATCTATCTGTGTGGCGATTTTATGCAGTTCTTCGCCGTTCAGAAGCCGTGCGGCAATGGGAGCAAAGATATCGCGGGCGTGAAATGTATTTGACACGGACTTTCGGAAAAACTCCGGCTTATCCAGAACAAACGCATTTTGCGCAGCGCAAATGAACGGAGTCAGAAGCCCGTTGTCCGGAGCGAGGATTATGCAATCCAGCATCTGGAGCGCAATTCGCCTTTGACTGCTGCCGACTTGCGGATCGACTACAGCGATATGAATACTGCCTGAGGGGAAATAGGAAAGGCTGATTTTAAGTGACCATGCGCCTGCGCGTATATCGAAAGCGGGAATCTCATGATTCATGTCGACTATCTGCGCTTGCGGGCAGCCGGATAGAATCACGCCTTTCACCACGCCCACATATGGATCTTGGTGTCCAAAGTCAGTGGTCAAAGTTATGACGCGGGGCGTGAATGCAGCCATCAATGCGCGATTACAGTAGCTGTTGCGAACTCGTGTTCGTGGCTGACCGATACTTCGAACTTGGTGAGATTTTGCCTGGCAGCCACTTCCTGCGCGCGTCCGTGCAATTTCAAAGTCGGCTTGCCGGAGCGCTCCCGCACGATTTCCACTTCTTTCCAACCTACTCCATACCAGCCTGTTCCCAGCGCTTTGACGGTCGCTTCTTTGGCTGCGAAGCGTCCTGCCAAACGTTCGAACATATGATGGCGCGCGCTTTTGACGTGCTGCTCTTCGGTCTCGGTCAAAATACGTTTGAAGAGCTTGTCGCCAAAACGCTCATATGATGCGCGTATTCGACTGACTGAGCAAATGTCGGTGCCGATCTTGATGTTCAGGTCAGCCATGAAATCTCCTTTGGACCTTCGTTCACAGTGAACTCAGGATCTGCTGCCTTTGTCGCCGCGTGTGCCGTACAGGTACACAATTTCCGGCTTAGAAAGTGATTCGTGCAATTGAGTAACTGTCTTTTTCAGCGACGGATGCTGGAAGTCAGGGGCAATTTCTAGAAGCGGAACCAGCGCATAGGCTCGGAAAGGAACATTTGGATGCGGTACACGCAATTCTTCCTCGTCGACTATTTGATTGCCGAAGAAAAGAATATCCAGATCGATTATGCGGCGGCGCTTTTCGCCGGGCATGATGTCCTTCAGAGTGTCCTGTGCTCCGTGCATAATGGCGAGGCGCTGTTCGATATCAAGTACAACGTCAAGCAGTGCCTTGCAAGAAAGGGTCGTCTCTATTGCTGCAACTGCATTGACGAACCAGCTCTCGTATTCGACTCCGATAGGCTCGGTCTCGTACAGACTGGAACATTCCAAGACTTTGATTCCGCTTACGTCCTTGAGCATTTGCATGGACTGTTGCACGTAGCCCAGCCTGTCGCCTTCGTTAGAGCCCAAACCTATAAATGCTTGAGTGCGCTTGGGATTGCCACGGAATTTCGGTTTGTCGGACACCGGTTAGACCTCGAATAGCTTCATTAAAGCGCCCACATTATATACAAAAGGTGGGATAGGATCTTCTTTTCAATAGAATTTCGATTGAATAAATTGGCGTTATCAATATGCTGATTGCCTGAAATACAGGCGGGACGCCGATATAATATGGCTGTTAAAGAGAGCACTTGGAGAAGATATGAACATTCCTCCCGATCGCAAGAAGATTTTTGAAGCCATTCAAGATAATCCGGTGGCTTACAATCCCACCGTTATCGAAACCACGGCGCGCGGCGAGCGTTCATTCGATATTTTCTCGAGACTGCTCAGAGAGCGCATCATCTTTCTGGGGCAGGGCGTAGACGATGTTGTCGCCTCGATTATCGTCGCTCAGTTGCTTCTTTTGGAAGGTGAAGATCCGGACAAGGATATTCGTCTCTACATCAATTGCCCGGGCGGAAGCATTACTTCCGGCTTGGCCATCTACGACACGATGATGCACATCCGCAGCGAAGTCTCCACTATCTGTCTGGGACAAGCAGCGGCCATGGGCGCGTTTATTCTTTCTTCCGGTCACAAAGGCAAGCGTCTTGCCCTTCCGCATTCGCGGGTGCTCATGCGTCAGCCGATGGGAGGCGCAGAAGGACAAGCTTCTGATATCGAAATTCAGGCAAAAGAGATTTTGCGCAAAAAGAAATTGTTGACCGAGCTGTTCGCGAAAAACACGGGACAATCGCAAAAGCAGATCGAAAAAGACAACGATCGCGACAACATAATGACGCCGGAAGAAGCCAAAGAATACGGCATCATCGACGAAGTGATCGCGCGCGAATTGGTGACGAAGTAAGGTCTTACATACTTACATTGCGTAACTAGAGTCTTATTTCTAACTGCTATTTCTTACCGTCTTCATCCGTTGCGTGTTCTGCATCCGGCGGTGTTTCCTCAGCGCAGAAATCCATTTTGCGCCCACCGCCGGCTGAGTACAGCTTCTCTTTTCGTTTGTCTTCCATTGCATGCGCAGCATCGCTCGATTGCTCGACGGCGTTGGAAGCATCGAAAAGCTCTTCTACCTTTTCACTGCAATTAGCCTTTTTGCCTTTATCTTCCATGCTTTTATCTTCCATGCCTAAGCCCTCATCCTGAGACTGTTAATGTCAGTCAGACCGAACTTAGGCAGGGCAGTTCCAAGAAATCGGCGAGTTTTAAGGATGGGTGAATTCTGGACCCATTGTTCTTTTTCGTTTTTTTATCGACAAGTATTTTCCCGGGAAAATACTTGTCGATGGAGAGGTGAAATTTGTGCGCCGGTGCGGCTTTTGGGACGTGAGCATTTTAGGAGCCCGGGCATCTAAAATGAGAAGTCCACAGGTGCTGGCTTTGCCGGCTTGCCTGTACAAGTATTTTCCCAGGAATTCAATGGTAGGTGGAAAGCAGAATTTTAGAGCTACCCAGTAGGAAGCTCAAATTCGTTCGAAAAGCAAATTATTAGAGCTGGTCGCAGTCAGTTGAAGATCGCCTTCAAGACCGATTGTGTGTCGGCAAGCGAGGCAAAGAGATGATCCGGATTTTGGGCTTCCAGCTCTTCTCTTGTCGTTCTGCCGGAATTGACGGCGAGGCTGACTGCGCCATAATGCTTTGCGCACAAGACATCGTAAATGCTGTCACCGATTACGACTATTTCTTTTGGCTCAAAGCTTGTTTTGAAGTGCACATCGGCGCGCTGTTTTGCTACATGGGGCAAATCCAGTCTGCTGGCTGAGTCCGAGCCGTATGCACCAAGCGGAAAGTGATGATTGAGTTGGAAGCGCTCGAGTTTCATGCGCGCGCCTCGCTCAACATTGCCGGTTAGAAGTCCAAGGAAAGCGCCTTCTGTCGCTGCCAGAGCGGCAAGAATCTCAGGCACGCCGTCATGGACGATATAGTGTTTTGTCTGCTGAATTTCCGTCTCCAGATGCACCAGGTACTCATCGATTAGACGCGGAACGGCCCCTTCTATTTCTTGATCTGTAAATCCTGCCTCGCGCATTATTTCGCCCAATATCTGCGGGTCGGTCTTTCCGGACATGGAAAGCTTGATTGAGGCTGGATCGATATCGTAGCGATCTTTCAATACCCTGGAGATGGCGCGGCGCCCCGCTCCATCCGACGTGATCATTGTCTCGTCGATATCAAATAGAACTAGTCTCTTCTGCATTGTTCGCTGGTTGGGCACTGCCTGTAGTATCGATCGCCGTTGGTGGCGCAGGCGGTGCTAACGGTGTTTCCGATTCTTCACCTTCGTAAATGCGAATTTGATCGCGACCGCTGTTCTTCGCAACGTACAGTGCTTTGTCAGCCCTTTCTACGAGTTCCGCCGCGCTGCCTGCTTGTTTCGGGAATGATGCCGCACCAATGGAGCAGGTGATTCTTCCCAGCCCCGGAACATGGCAATTGCGTATCTGACTGCAAATACGATCGGCGATCAATGCCGCTTCAAACAAAGATGTTTCCGGCAGAATGACGCCGAATTCTTCGCCGCCGTATCGTGCCGGCGTGTCGCCGGATCTGAGGATAGTCTTGAGTATGGATGCTACCTGTCTGATTGCCGCGTCGCCGACCGGGTGTCCGTAGTTGTCGTTGATGACTTTCAATTTGTCCAGGTCGACCATGAGCAGCGAGCATGAAGTTCCTTTTCTCTTGGCGAGATTGAGATCTTCCTGCAGGCGGTTTTTGAAATAAACGTGATTGTAGAGAGTGGTGAGACCGTCTGTGATCGCCTGGTGTTTGACAGTGGCGAAAAGATGAGCGTGCTCGATGGCGACGGCTACCTGGTCGGCGATTGCCGCTACCAGACGCACCTCAGTAGGTGTCCATTCACGAGTCTTCTCTGTTTGGTGCACGATGAGCAGACCAACCAGCCTGTTTTCACTGACGAGCGGTGCCGCGATGAGTGAGCGCGATCCATTCTGATCGAGGAAATGGCGGAACGGCATGGCGCGCGAATCGACATCAATATCAGTGATGACGGCAATGGGCGCTTCCTGAACCGTGTTGGCATCGGGCGGCAATTGAATGATTTCACCGTCGTCGGTTTCAACACAAGTGTTGTAACCCTTGCTGAGGCGATCTAGATCAATGCCTAAAATTGTGTTGCGGCCGCTCGTCGCTTCCACTCTAAGCTCCGCTGGAATTAGCGGTTCCAATTGATCGTGAGTGGAATTAGGATTGAGCGCATCGGCTGTTTTTGCCTGGAACTGCTGCATTGTGGAGGCAAGCAGATTGGCGGCACGAGTAGATTTGATGATGGGTGCATGCGAAACCCGGAAGTCCATTTGATCCGGATAGAGACTGACGCCCTTAACGGACTCGAGATGTCCGGCATGGCATTCGTGCGTTACCACAAGCGGACCTTCATTGCGCGGCTGGGCGATTTGCACGCGCTCCACACCGAGCGCTTTCAGCAGTTCGCCTGTCACCGTATTCAATATAGTGTCGAGGTCGAGCGAGCTTCTCACCGAACGCACAATATGATTGATAAGTATCTCTTGCTCCGCCATCTGCTTCGTTCGGTTGTAGAGCCGCGCGTGCTGCATGGCCAGCGTCACCTGGCGGGCGACCGCTTCGACAAGCTCCAATTCGTAGTCCGTCCAGACACGAAGTCGATCGCACTGATGAACAAGAATGATGCCCAGCGGCCCTTCATTAGTCGTAATCGGGCAGGCGATGAGTGAGCGTATGGACTTCCAATCTTGCGATTGCTCTTCCGTGCCGTTCTCGAAAAGCGGAGTGTTGATACCATCGTCGAGCACATCCAGCGACAAAATAGAACCTTGCTGCAAGATCAATTTGAGAACGCTGTGCTGCGTGATCAATATAGATTTGTTGGCTAAATCCGTTCCGCCTTTTTGGCTGTCGGTCCAGACATAGTCGAACATCAATTCGTCGTCCGACGTGTCCAGCGTGCAATGCGTGTCTACAAGCGCCAGGCAGCAACGGCTGGAGCCCAGGGCTTGTCCGAGCTCTCGCACGGTCGTGTTCAAAATTTGGTCCAGATCAAGCGATTTGCGAATCGATTCGGACACCTGATCGGTCATGTTCTTCATGTCCTGGTTCAATTCAAGGCGTGCTGCCATTTGATTGAATGCCCTGGCAAGCAAGCCGAATTCATCGCGAGCGGAAACATTGACGCGCTTGCTGAAGTCGCCATGCCCAATGGCCAGTGACTCTTTAACCAGAACGCGGATGGTGCGCGTGAAGTGCATCGTCGCCCAGAGCGCTAAACCGACAGACACGACTACGCATGATACGGCGATGGCGGTAAGAAGAACCAGCCAGTCGTGAGAGGCTCCATAGATTTCAGCAACAGGAACTCCAACCACCAGGAGCCAGTTGGTCGACGGCACATGATCGAATGCATACGCTCTGGTCACAGGATCGGCAATTCCTACGGCTTCGTAGCTGCCTCTTGCCGCCTTGTCACCGGCACTTACCGATTTGGCCTTGGAGAAGTCTTTACCCTGCCAATATTCGTTTTGCAATGTGCGGGCAATGACGCGCTTGTTGCTGTCGACAACGGCTATAACCGTGTCGCTGTTCTCGCCCAGACCGCGGAAAAGTTTGAGTACGGATTGCAGATCAACTGAGGCAAGAAGAACACCCTTGCCTTGAACGGGACAAACGACAAGCACCGAAGGCTCGCCGCAGACCGGTGAATGGGCATATCCCGAAATCGCCGGCACTCCCGATGTTTCTACCTGACTGATGAATTCCTTGACCGAGGGACTGAGAGTTAACGAGTTAGTCGCTGCCGTCACGCCTTCTTCATTGCGCTCGGCCGCTGTCACCAGGTTGCCGTCTTTGAGGAGCACCAGGTCATGCCATTGCTTTTCGGCTTTCAGCGCGGTCTCGAAAATCTTCTGGGTGGCGTCCGCATTGCCACCGCGTAATGCGGCCAGAGAGGCGATGGCACTGGCGGTATCAATCTGGTGCTGCGTCCACTGTTCGAGGCTCCGCACTGCGATGGCGGCCTGGAATGTTGTGGCACGGGACGCTTCCTGCCTGAGTGTCTGGTAAGACTTGTATAATGTGAAACTGCCGATGGCGATTAAAGGCGCAGCCACTCCCAGACACAAGAGGAGCATTCTTGTGCGGATACTACAGGGATTAGATAGCGATCTCAGCAAAGCCAGACCTGCTCAATTACGGAGTGAGAGTAAGGACGCCAATCCACCATGCCGGAGCTTCCAGGTAGATTATAAGTGTTATTTAAAAGAGTAAAAGAGTCTATTTCTCTTATGAATGTAATTTTCACGAATCAGAGTGGGGAAAATACGTAGTCGAAAAGGTTAATTCGAGCGCCGAGACGAAGCCAAAGCACGTTCTTGAGCCGTTTCTTTTTCTGCCGTGAGCAAGCATTCGAATGCTCTGTCCGTATCGAGCGGCACTTTGTTTTCCAGATCGAGAGTAAGCCCCATCCGCATGGCCACCAGGATTTCTTCGCCCGCTTTTTCCTTGTTGCCCTGGCGAAGGTAGACATCTACTTTCACCATCCGCGCCACCAGGCATTGCTCGTCGAACTCCAGCGCGCGCTCCGATAAATTGATGGCATCAATCAGCTCACCATCCGCAAACGCCGCGCAGGCGGCGGCTGCAAGCAACGTGCCCTTGAGTTCGCCGTCCACGTTGGGGTAGTTGGAAGTGAGAAGAAATGCTTGGCGAGATTTTTTGTATTCGCGGCGGCGATAGGTGAGAATACCTTCAAGAAAGTTTGCATACAACGGATGGCGGTACTCGGACTTCAACCTGCCGAGCAATTTCTTAGCCTGACGACGCAAGCCGGCGCGGTCGTATAAAAGACCGACGCGGAAGGCCAGGCGAGCGCTTTCGGGGCTGGCATGCCAGGTCGATATGGCTCGGCGCAGCTCGTCTGATGCAGCCGGTCGAGTAAGCTGCGAGAACCAGAGACGCACTTTTGCAGTGCGCATCACAAAGATGTATATGGCAGCCAATGCGACATGCACCGTCACCAGTGGCATGCGGGCGGCCAGTGCTCCGGTGGACATAGCCAAATGCCACTTGGAGCCGCCAAAGCCGACAACAGCAAGGATTGGTTCGGCTATCAGATTGAGTCCGAGAACGAAAGCTGCGGTGTATCCGATTACAGTGGAAAGAAACGGATGCGGGCGGAAAAGCAATGCCGGAAGGAGCAGGAGCGCCAGAATGCACTGAACTATTTCACCACTGAACAAAGAAGGAATGATGAAGCGCTCCGACGGTAAACCTGCAGGAACAGCCTCGTACCAGATGATTCCATAAGTAAAGCTTTTGATAAATCCGCCCAGAAACTCAGTCGTGACGGTTGTCGCTCTCAGGTCGAGAAAGACAAAAAGCGGAAAGATAACGAAGACCACGAGCCGCCACGCGAATGCCCGGTCCTCGTCGTTCAAATCTTCTTTTGCCAGCCGATAACGCTCAGTCCACAAGCGATATAGCGTGCTTGCCGCTATGACGGTTGTGAGAAGCGCTACGCACCACAGGTAAACCTGATTCATATGAGTTGCGTGTAATGACCTGAAAAAATTCTGAGTGATTCCAAAAACGGCTTGTCATTATAAGTAAGCCGCGGACGTCAAGTCTGAAATTTATTCACTTCTTGGCAACGGAGCCTTGTTTGGCGATGGCGATCTCGCGCGGGATAAGGTCAGGCAGTGAGAGATCCAGCCATTTGCGCTCTTGCGCTGAATAAAGATCAACTTCCGCTCGATCGTAAAGACCAGCTTTATTAAGCAGGACGGCCCGGTGGAAAAGTCCGTCCCCAACCTCTGGAAGGACCTTTATAGCCATCGTATATGCCCAAACGGCGTTGCTCCAGCGCTCCGTATTGGCGAGTTTCGACTGCGGCACGCGAAGCAGGCGCTCGTCTTCGGCAAGACCGATGCCCATAAAAGCCTTCCCTCTTAATAAAGGCTCGGCACTCAAATCCTCCGCCAGCTTTTTGAAACTGGCGATCGCCATGTCGGTCTTTCCCTGACCGTGGCGAACCCATCCTTCTAATAAGTACGTATCCGGCAACTTTGGATCGGCTGCGCGGGCGTTTTCGATGCAGTTCAGCGCCTGCTGGTCGAGACCGGCTGTGTAGAAAGACCATCCCACCTCCAGAAAATGTTCTGCAGTCGCAACGCGCTCAGCTTTTGCTTGAACAAAATGATGTTTGCGCGCCCATCCCGGATTGGTTTTTTGAGCGAACCAGAAGCGCAGCCTTGGCGAGTATGCACAATAAATCATTGTGGAAACGATCACGCCATGGCAGATAGCCACGCCGATGACCGCTTCTTTCTCCGGGTTGCTATAGATAATCCGCCAATCTCCATAAAATCCGAAGACGGACATGATCGAGTAAAAGATCAACGTTTCACCAATCGACCACATCGCCGAATACGTGCAGAGTGCCACTATCCATGGTGTGCTTGCCAGCACTGCCACCCAGAGAAAAATCAAGCCTGTCAAAACTTGCAAAACGTTTCCGGCAAGAAAAATAGTTAGATATTGCGCGGCATTAAAACTGCCGTCAGGCGTTACGGAGCCCCATAAAATCCCATAGTGGAAGTCTTTCACCGTTCCGCCCATGAGAGAAATCGCCGCCACATGACCGAGCTCGTGAATGAGCACCACCACAGGCAGTATCAGAAGCATGGAAGCTTGTTTCAGCAAATGGCGATCGAGGTGTGTCAGATTGTCATCAATGATCGAAGACCAGTGTTTCTTTAAAAGAAAGGCCGTGTAAATCATGAACGGTATCATCAACCAAACCGTTACATCATGCTCGTACAGCCATTCCATGCTGCGTTTCCTTTTTGCCGAGGGCTTGCCGAGGGGCTACTTGCCCATGAATTTGACGAGGATTATCGAGAGACCGTAAAGGGCTATCAGGGCGGCCATGGTGACGAGCATCGAAAATGCGGTAGGGTCGGGAGTGACGACTGCCGCCACAATACCGGCAACGAAAATCGCATAGCGCCAGAATTTGAGCAGCAAATGCGATGTGACAAGCCCTGTGAAAGACAGCGCGCAAATGAGCAGCGGCAACTGGAAGCACAGACCCATGTAAAGAAGGAATGAGCTCACCAGCGAAATATAGAAGTCGAGACGTTGGTTGACTTGAATCACTCCTTCACCAAAACTGGCGAAGAAATGAAGCATGCTGGGAAGCACACAGAAGTAAGCAAACGACGCGCCGGCAAAGAAAAGAAGTGGACTGCAAATGACGATAGGCAGAACGATCTTTCTTTCCTTGACGGTAAGTCCAGGTGCGATAAACCGGCAGAGCTCGTTGAGAATGAACGGAGCCGCAATGACAAGTCCGGAGTAAAAGGACACTTTTAGATAAACGAGTATCGGTTCTTCGAGTGATAGGGCTTGAAACTGGATGTTGCCGGCCGGCAGTTTCAAAATCCTCAGAATGTCTTTGCCGAAGATGAGCGCTACCGAAACTCCGATTACCACCGCCAGAATCGAGCGAATAATGCCCATCCGCAGTTCTTCCAGGTGCTCGATCACGGACATGACATGCCCTTCGCCGTCTTTGGGTTCGGGCTCATTGTTTTTTTCGCGATCGAGAGCGTCGGACAGTAAAGACAGCGCAGTGCCATTGCTGTCCTTGGAATCGGCGGCATCCTCTTCCAGCGCCGCAGCGGCAGCCTCCGCGGACACCAATTCAACAGGAGACTTTTGTTCTATATCTTCAGCGTGTGTTTCAGATGTCACTTGATGGATGTTTTGTCCTGGCAGTGGATCTAAACCTAATCATAGAGCGCCTTAGCTTAACATTGCTTTTAGCCAATGCGGGGTTTGCTTTGAAATGTTTTTCACAATACCTTCTTCTGAGATGGCAATCAGGCGGTATGGACTGTTGAAGTCATTACTGGATCTGCTACCTTTCAGCCCAGGCAGCGCAGAACTAGCTAATTTTCAATGCCGCGTTTGGAAGAGATGAACGAAAGCGTAATTCCGGCTGCCATAGCCACATTCAGCGATTCTGAGCGTTCGCTGATTGGTATCGAAAGCACTTTGTCTGCTTTCGCCATATCTTCATCTCTCATTCCCTTGCCTTCATTGCCGAAAACCAATGCCAGTCGAGAGGGAAATTCGGCTGTCCACAAACTCTGGTCCGCGTTTTGATCCAAGGCGAAAATGGGGATCTGGTGCCGCTTTAGTTCGTCGGCCAGAGAATCGAATGAAATGTCGCAAACAAGTGGAAGTGCAAACAAAGCGCCCATTGCGGATCGCACCACTTTTGGACTGAACGCATCTACAGTTCCTTTTGTAAGTATCAGCCCGGTGGCTCCAAAAGCCAATCCGGCGCGAGCTATGGTTCCCAGATTGCCGGGATCCTGCACCGCATCCGCCACCAAAAGCAAAGCATTTTTTTGTTTCAAAACATCCGACAGCTCATAGCTCGATATTTCAGCCGTTGCAAGAATGCCTTGCGGTGTCTCTGTTGTAGCCAGTTGATCGAAAACAGCGTCCTCGACGACAACCAGTTCCTCGAGATCAAATTGAGGCAATCCCGATAAGCCATTTTTCCAGAAACTGCGGCTGACGATCACGTCTTTCACTGCGACGCCGTTCTTGAGCGCCTCTTCAAGCAGTTTCGCGCCTTCCAGCAGAAACAGTCCCGCCTTTTTTCTGCCGCTGCGATCGTGCAGCGATCTGACGTTTTTCAATAATGGATTTGCAGAACTGGCGATTTCTTTGATTTGCATAGGCGATTGATTTCAGAAAAGAAAAGGGCGATGCATCGCACCGCCCTCGGGAGTTTCAATTCGAAACTCGCAACACTATTTCTTGCGACCTACAGCGGCTTTGGCCGTTTCAACAAGACCTGCGAATGCTTTCTCGTCGGTGACTGCCATGTGAGCCAGAACCTTGCGGTTGAGGTTGATGCCTTCCTTTTGCAGACCGTGAATGAAGAGCGAATAGCTCAGACCATTCTGGCGGGTGCCTGCATTGATGCGGGTGATCCAGAGGCGTCTGAAATCACGTTTGCGCTTTCTTCTGTCAGCAAAGGCATTGCGCCATGCCCGCATGATTGCTTGGTTGGCGGCGATGAAAAGTCTCGATTTCGAGCCGCGAAATCCTTTTGCGTACTTGAGGATTTTTTTGTGCCGCTTTTGCAGCACATTTCCACGTTTTACTCTGGCCATTTCTATCTCCTTCTTGGCCCTTTAAAGGGCTCAGGTTTGGTGTGATGTGTCCCTTCAGGAAATGTGCTTCTTGGTCTTTGACCGGAAGCGCGAAACCCGCCATCGGAGAGGAGACTTCCTTATGCAAGGTGCTCCGCAATCCTTCAGGGAATGCGAACGGAACTTTCTTCTTAACGGAGGTACTTGGTGTACGGGAAGCACTCGAGGATGTTGTCTTCCTGAGTCTTGTCGAGAGGCGTCCAGCCTCTGAGCTTTCTCTTGACATTCGCCGACATCCATTCGTTGATGTGGCGCTTGCCTGCTTGGCGGCGCAAGATTTTGCCGGTACCGGTTATTTTGAACCGGCGGGCAGCCGCTTTATTGGTCTTCATTTTAGGCATTGCCAGTGACCCTTTGCTTACTGATTAGTGGATACGAATTACGTTTTGCCGGTTGCGGCTAACGTTTCACAGCCTCAGGTTCAACGCCGAAAAGGCAGTGAATTAAACCCCGGATTTGGGGTCCGGCTTTTCCAGAGACAGAGGATTGCCCCGCCGTGGAATTGCAGAGAGGAACATGATAACACTCTTGCCCTCCAAATACGGCTCTCTGTCAATGATTGCTAAATCATTCCGCTCGTTTTAAAAACAACTCATTAAAAGCTGACTTCCCGACCAAGCTCAGGAATTAACCACCAGCTTTGGGATCTGCCGGTTTTTCCACAGGTTGAGGACCGCCGCGGCGCGGGATTGCCGACAAGATCATAATCACGCTCTTGCCTTCCAAGCGCGGCTCACGGTCGATGATGGCGAGATCCTTCAACTCTCCGGAGAAGCGATTCATCAAGTCGATAGCCATTCTTGAATGCTGCATTTCGCGTCCGCGCAGCATGATGACCACTTTGATTTTGTCGCCTTCGTTGAGGAATTTGTGCGCGTTGCGAAGCTTGACCTGATAGTCGTGGTCTTCGATCTTGTAGCGCATCTTGATTTCTTTTACATCAACAACGTGATGCTTTTTCTTCGTTTCGCGATCTTTCTTTTGCTGGTCGAACTTAAAGCGCCCGTAGTCCATGATTCTCGCCACCGGAGGATTCGCATCCGGTTGCACGAGATAAAGGTCGAGGCCTCGCTCGCGGGCGGTATTTAGCGCTTCTTTGGTAAGAACGATGCCCAGTTGGTTGCCTTCTTCATCGATCAGCCGCACTTCCCTGTCTCTGATGCGCTCGTTCAAAAGCGGCAATTCACGTTTGGGGTCATTGGGGCGGCGAACGTCACCTCTATCTATGCTCAAGCGTACTCCTCATCATTGGGGACTGGACTGTTGGTTTGCGACATTAAGTCGGGCAGACGAAAAACTTGCCGAAGGTGGGACTTGAACCCACAAGCCCTTGCGAGCACTACGCCCTGAACGTAGCGTGTTTGCCATTTCACCACTTCGGCGCGTGCCAACGATCTTACACCATATTACAACTGGCTAATTCGCTGGCTATAGAACTTAATTGTATCGACCTGGCGCTTTTTAGCCGTCGGCTGTGTAAGCCATAAGGGCGATGTCTCTGGCGCGTTTGATGGCGACGGTGAGACTTCTCTGGTGGGAAGCGCAGTTGCCGGAAATGCGTCTGGGCAGAATTTTGCCTCTTTCTGTGACGAATTTTTTCAGGCGGTTGGGGTCTTTGTAATCAATATGATCGACCTTATCGGCACAGAAACCGCAGGTCTTGCGGCGGCGGGGCGGTCCATCTTGATTCATGCGTGACATTTTCAAATTCCTTTTCTTAAAGATTGGAGACAAACACCGCACGCTGTGCGGCGCTACGAGTTATTTAGAACGGGATTTCGTCGTCCGATGCGAAGATCGCATCCAGATCGTCGGTATCACCGGCGGGCTTGGCTTTGGCGGGGCCGCCCTTGACGCCGGCTTTGGCAAGCGATGCTTCACCTTTCTCTTCCTGGAAGGAACCTTGTGAGCCGGTCAGATTGGAGAGATTCTCCACGCTGACTGCGTCCACTTCGACTTCGCGGCGCTTTTGACCGTCTTGCGACTGGTAGTTGTTGATCTGCAAACGTCCGTCAACGGCGACCAGGTCGCCTTTTTTGACTTCGGTCGAGCAACGCTCAGCCAGATCGCGCCACGTAATTACTTTGATGGGTGTGGTTTCCACTTGCCCATCTCTGGGCGGAGACTCCACGGCAATCGAAAATTCGGTAACCGCGACGTTTGTCGATGGTGTGAAACGCTTCTCGGGAGCGCGGATGACGCGTCCGGACACAACTATTTTGCTTAGACTCATCAATTAGTCCTCAGTTGAGACTGGAAAAAACGCTTGGGCAAATACCGATGGTTACGCCATCACCGGTGTTTGCGATTCTTCAAACACAACGATGAGGAAACGGATGATGTCTTCGGAAAGAGTCATCATGCGCTTGATGGCTGCGACTTGGTCGGTTTTGATGGTGAATACTGAGTAGACGTAGTAGCCGTCTCTCATTTTCTTCACTTCATATGCCAGGCGGCGGCGACCTTTCTTCTCGGTCAGCTCGATGTTTCCACCCAAGTTCTTGATGAATTCGTCAACTGTTGCCGACACTTTATCGACTGCTTCTTCGTCGATGTTCGGGCGAACAATGTATGTAACTTCGTACTTTTCTAGCTTTTCTTTGCGTGACAAGTTGAATCCCCCTTATGGTCATTCGCGTCCTGCGGAGCAGGCAAGTGAGGTATAGCCGGCACAACCGCCGGACCGTGAATTTTAGCATGCTAAGCCGCTGCTGCCGCCTTGTCCGCCATCCCGCATGCCGTTGACTATTGCGTAATCGTCACATAGGCAGCATTTCTTGCAATCAACTAAACTTTTGATCATGGCAGCTCTTTGGAATACAATTTATGCAGTTTCCAGGCGGATCTAATAAAGCGCGAACGAAACATGCGAGGCAATCGGCAGTGGCTATGGCGGTTAGATCAGGCGGTTCAACAACAAAAGACGGCAAGAGCACGGGCGCATCTGCATCCGCAATTGCACTTGTCTGCGCGCCGGCAATTTCGCTTATCAGTTTGAGTCTTGCTGTGCTTTCAGGTGTTTGCCCGTCGCATGCCCAGAGTCTGCAGAACATGCCAGGTCAAAGATACGGCATTACGCAAGGCGCTACGCCCGGCACACTGACGCCCTCCCAGAGCGGCAGTCTGGGAGCCAATATCTGGAATTCAATCGGCAATTCGCGCGTGCCGGTTGGCACACTTCTTTCCGGAATTCTCGAAGACGATCTTCATTCGGGTAAGAGTCAAAGAGGTGATGTCTTCTCGATTCGCCTGGAAGACGGTTATTTCAAAAATGGAGTAGAAGTGCTGCCTCGCCACTCGAGAATTCTCGGAGCGATAACCAACGTCATTCCATCAAAATTGACTGGACATGGGCATCCAGGCAACCTGCAAGTGACTCTGCAGACGATTGTATTTCCCGATGGGCGCAACACGCCGCTTTATGGATTCATCGTGCACAATCCGAATATGGATGAAACTCAAAATCCGCGCAAAACAAGCGTGGCGCAAGCAGCCAACTATTATCCGAAGGCGGCTGTGAATTCACTGGGCATGGTGGGCAGAACGATCAGCGGCCGTTTGATTGGTTTCAAACCAGGATTCAGGCAAAGAGGAGCCGATTTCCAACTGGAGAAGGGCGAGATACTGGCTGTGCGATTGAATCGACCGCTTGATCTGACGCACATGTCTCCTGCACCGACTGGTTTTGCTCCCAGCAATTTGCCGCAGTATACGAACACGCCAACAGTGCAAGGACTTACATCCGGTCAGCCGCTCGCACCGCCTGCTGCCGTGCCCGGCTCAATGCCGCCCGCAGCGCCGCAGTTGGGCGCCGGTCAGAACAACCAGAGCAATCCTGTTCCGGGCTTGACTCCCCAAAATTCCACTGCCAGCCCCAACCAGATTTTTGAGAAACCGGTCGGTCCGAAGCCCGGTTTGAGCATGCCCGATCCTTTTTGATCTTAATTTTAGTTTGTCAGTCTGAGCTAGTCGTCGATTGGTGCAGTTGGTGCGTTTGATTGCGAGCTCGATCCGCCCTTGCCTTGCTGTTGAGTTGCAGCTTTGTAATCGGCAAGGTGGCGCCATCCCTGGTGCAAGATCAACTGATACGCATAGATTTGCTCCAGCCATCTTCTTTCGCCTTCCGGCAGATCAGGGCGCTCCAAGCGGCGTTTGAGAGAACCTGTGATATTGCGAGTTTCCTCGATTGCTTTTCTGTAGTTTCTTACAGTGCGCTGCAGACCTTGTGCCACCACTTGCGAGGAGGCTGGAGAGTAGGGCTGCGAAACCGCTGCAGCGACTTCTCTTTCAGCTCTGTCAGGTCTGTCTGCTCTGTCTCGTTCCACTCTTTCTCTGGGAGCACGACGCGGCGCTTGCTCTTCCGTATATTTTTCAGTCTCTGCAACACCGTTGGTGGCACTTTGCTGAGCCTGACGGCTGGCGGCTTGCTGTGCCAGCGGGTGCTGGATCACATTTTTGTGACGCTCTGCGCCACCACGTCTTCTTTCTTTGCGCTTGGCGCGGTAGCAGTCGAGGCAGTCGCGCAAGCGAGGATTCATGTGCTCGAAAACTTTGCCGCAGGTCTGGCAGGTCAACGAGTGTTTTGGCTTGCCATCACCAGACTCGCCTTCGGCCGGTGTGCTTTCGGCATCACCTTCAGCTTCGTTCTTATCTTCCGCTGCTTCTTCCTCCTCGTCTTTATCTTCCGGAGGAGCTTCTTTCTTGGCTATGCGTTTGGCTGGACGTTTGTTGTCCTTTTCTTTTTCCTTTTCCTTCTCTTTGGCAGTGCGCGCTGCAGGCTTTTCTTCTTCCTCTTCCTCAATTTCCGGTTCTGGTTTTGCCTTTGTTGCGGCTTTTCCTTTGGCTTTCGCCTTTGCCGGTTTGCGATCGGAAGTGCGCATCTCTTCAAGCTTTTCGAGAACTTGAGGATTGGTGAGACCTTCTTCTTTCAGCTCGCGAATTTTTTGCAATTCTTCCATTGCCACATCAGGCAGAACCTTGATGCCGTTTTCGTCAGCTGTGGTTTCGATATTGAACTCTGTGATGTACCGCCTGATGGTTACTGACGTAACGTTGAGATCCTTGGCGGCCTGGGCAATCTTGGTGCCCTCTACCTTGGCGTTTCGACTCATTAAGTGTGACCTTGATATAAGTATCGACTTTGAATTGAGGCAGTTTTTCAGGCAGCGGTGCTTGCTTCGGCACCGGTCCGGAAAAGCTCGAATCGAGCTCTATCGCTTTTAAGCATTAAGACTCTGGGATTGGCTCGCAAAGACAGGCTTTGCTTTTCCCCATGCTGCTCGCACACCCGTAGGTCGCCTCTGAGCAACTGACCCTAAGTTTATCTCTATATATGCCGGAGGTTATACCTCAGGAATTAAATTTCATCAATTTTTATACTGGAGGCTCAAAATTCGATTGATCAGCGTTGTTTACAAAAGCGCTTTGAGCATTGTCGTAAGCCTTGCGTAAGTGTCCGCGCGACACATGCGTATAGAGCTGTGTTGTGACGATATTGGCGTGGCCGAGCAGTTCTTGCACCGAGCGCAGATCGGCGCCGTTTTCTATCAAGTGAGTGGCGAAGCTGTGTCTGAGCGTATGTGGAGACAGCGATTTTTCTACACCGGCTTTTTTCGCCAGACGCTTAACAACTTGCCACACTACCAGGCGCGACAGACGATTTCCGGTTCTGTCGCGGAAAAGCGGTCGAATCAGTTGTTTCACCTGGCGGGTCTGCTTAACGGATTGATGTCCTTGTCCTTGTTCGCCCGAAAGAAAGAAAGGGGGGTCGACTTTCTGCTCGTTCAAGTAAAGCTGCAAGCACTGAAGCGCTTGCCGCCCGATCGGAACAATTCTTTCTTTTGAACCTTTGCCGAAGCAACGCAGATAACTTTGCGATAAATTGACGTCTTTCACATCCAGTCCGACCAGTTCCGAAACTCGCAAACCGGCTCCATAGAGCATCTCGATTATCAATCTGTCGCGGCTCGATGATGCCGAATCGATCATTTTTTCAACTTCGTCTTTGCTTAAAACAGACGGCAACTTTTTAGCCTTGACCGGATTGTGCATGGCTTCGAGCGGATTTGTTTTAAGCAGACCGGTTGTTTTTTGCCAGGCGAACCAGCCTCTCAGGCTGGCGATCGCTCTGATGATTGAGCTTGTCTTTTGTCCTTTTTGCCGCAAATAACCGATGTATTGTTGCAAGTCCTGGCGGTTTGTCGGCTGCGCCGGGGCTCCGGAATTCGCTGCGTCTTTTGCTTGCTTCCAGCTCAGGAAGGCGAGCAAATCGCGTTGGTACGCCATTTGCGTGTTAAGTGACAGTGACTTTTCCGAGCGCACGTAATCAATGTATGAATTGAGACGGACGTTGATACGTCTATCATCAGGCACGCCTGGTTGCACCGAATGTGGTGGCGCCGATTGCATCGAGCCTCACCTTTTCGCCGTGGATGGAAAGGGCAATTCGAATGTTCGAATTGCCGGATATGTCTAAGTAGAAATTGTATGTCTGAGATATATCATACTCGGGCTTCGTCAAGAGTCAAGCAGAAGGCAAAATTTCGTGCCACCATATGAGGTGGCAGCTATTTTATCCGACGGATATGACATTATCGGACGGCGCCACTAAATAGAGTGGCGGATAATGAAGCGGCGTTGCCACCGCATCAGGTGCCCAATTAATTGGCTCTGGCCTCGAGCAATTTCGCGTCTATGCCCGGAACCGGGTGGGCTGACTGCAGAGGCTTGGAGGGCAGCCATTTGAACGATTTTTCAATCGATTGCGCAAGCACGGTTGGTTCATCCAGAGGTGCCGACATCTTGAAAGTGAAAGTGCGCGGCTTATCACCGGCGAGATCGCCGAGAACGGGAAGGGAAGGAAGTTTTTCCAGTTTGTTGAAGGTGACCGTGTTGAGAAGTTTTTGAATTGTCAGACCACGTGAAACGTGCCCGAGCGGACCGCGCAGCACACTTTGCGTGACGCGCGGCAATGTACCGGCAATTTCCATATTGACTTTGCCGTCCACCAGATTGGCTGTTCCGCCACCCCAGAGGCGCATGTCTTCACCATTGTATTTGAGTTCGGTAAATGCCAGGACGCCTTTGATGATGGCATAGCTTCCGATCAATTCTTTGAACTCGCCCGTGCGCACAGGAACAACGCTTTGCAATAGATTGTTCAAATTGAAACCGAGCACACCGGATTGCAGGAGGTTGGCTTGAGTTAGGCGCGTCTGCAAGTGGCCGAAACGGGCTAAAACACCGTTTTTGATATTGAATTTACCATTGCCGTTGAGATTGCGAATCATCTCGTTCTTGTCTGAGCCCTGCGACTTCAACAGCAACTCACCATCGGCGGTGCCGGTCAATTCGCCCGGATGCCCGAACAAACCTGTAGCAATGATGCTCAGATCGACGTTCTTAAAGTCCGACCGGGCGCCGAATTTCTCGGTTTCCGGATCAACCCAGGCATTGAAGTTCACGTTGCCTCCGCCTGCTTTTATTTTCATATTGGCCAGACGGATCTTCGGCAATTTGTCCTCGGCGGATGTCGGCTTAAAGCTCATGTCTCCCGTAACATCCGCGACCTTTATGCCTTTCAACTGCACCTCTGAGAAATTCACGCGGGCGTTTATAGGCGCCTCCTGCGAGCGAGGATCGAAGGGATCGCGGCTTTCCATCCTGCCTGTCACATGCGACAGATTGAACCTGGGTATGGCTACATCAACCAGGTCGAAAATGCCTTTCACTTTCGGATTGGACATCGGACCAGTGAGAGCACCGTCTACTTT
>JADYYD010000381.1 GCA_020853845.1 Candidatus Melainabacteria bacterium | reverse complement strand
GCATCGGTGCAAAACGCTTGCAATGACGGGGTTGCAGCATACGACTATCTCGTCAAAGAAGAAAAGCGCTCGGGCAAAGATATCATCGCCTTTGGAGAATCGCTTGGCTCGGGCGTTTCAGCGCAACTGTCTGTGAAACGCCCGCTGGCAGGCATCATTATTCAATCAGGTTTTTCCTCGCTGATGCGCGCCGGCCGAGATCGAATGGCTTGGCTAAAAGCTTATCCTGACTGGTTTTTCCCTGGACAGTTAAAACTCGACAATGCTGCTGTTTTCCAAAAAGCTCATGCGCCTTTGCTCATTATTCACGGCAAATGCGATCGAACCGTTTTATTCGCCAACGCTGAAGATTTATACCGCACTGCCGCAGAGCCTAAAACCCTGATGGTTGTTGATGAAGGGCGCCATTGCTGTTTCGGGCGGCAGGACCAATTTCTGCTTTGCGTGCGTTCATTTCTAGACAAAAACAAGATTTAAAATCTAAAGCAAAACGAAACTTTTGCGCACTGGGCCACTCGTTTCTTTAAAGAAGAGTGATCTTACGTTCACTTTTCATTTTATTCACGAAAAAGCAACGAGCTTGATGTTTTAATTGTCGGACTGACCGCTTTGAAAGCGGCGGAATCCCCGGAATCCCGTTAAACGCGCAAACCTAGCGTCGGATCGTCTGCACTCCCCGGCAGACGCCGCAAAGTCTTATTGAGCCGGCATCAATTGCGTGCATTGCGTGATTTTGCCGGAGTGGGCAATTGAATTGCATTGAATTGAGTTGATTGAGTTTCAAAAAAATGAACCAGTACACGACAGACATCAAAGTAGGCGAATTGTTGGTGAAGGCGGGCGTCATCACCGATGATGACTTGAAAGCCGCTGTGGAAACCGCCAGAAAGGACGGCTTGCATCTAGGTCTTGCCCTCGTGAAAAACGGCTGCCTGACTATAGATCAGCTTCGCGCCGCCATCGATGCGCAAGCAGCTCTAAAAGATAAACAATGCGATGCCCGCACGGGATTCAGAGCCTTGCGCCGCGCGGCCAAAACCAAAAACACTTTCGAGATTTCGCTTGGCGAAGTGAAACGCTCCGCATCTCAGGGTGGACCGTCCAACAAATTGGGCGGCATGCTTCTGGAGGCGAATCTCATCACCTGGGAGCAATTTCAAGCGGCGCTTACACAAAGCCTCACCAGCGGTTTGCCCTTGGGACGCTGCCTGGTCCTGGACAACGCGATTTCAGCCCCGGTGCTGGAATTAGCACTCGAGCTGCAAATTCGTGTCCGCGACGAGGTCACAAAGCGCGATGAGGCGGTTCAATTATTGAAAGGCGACATCCAGAACAGCCGCAAGGCAATTCTCGAAGGCGAGACAGGCTCGCTCAACAAGGACGCCAGAAAGCACACGGTAAGAGTGGGCGAATTGCTCGTCAAATCAGGAGCGGTCGCACAGCATGAAGTTTTGGAAGCGCAAGAATCGGCTGTGGCAAACGGTCAGCGCATCGGTCAGGCGCTTCTCTCGCGCGGATTGATTCAACACGCGACCCTGGAAGCAGCGCTCGCAGTGCAGCAAATGATCGACAACAGTTTCATCACCGAAGAGCAGGCTTCACTTTGTCTGGCTCGCGTGCATTCGATGAGAAGTCCGCTTTCGCAAGCCATGGTTGATCTAGGGCTGGTTACGCGCCGCCGTTTTCAAACGCTCAGCGACGCGGACAAACCCGCTGTGCAAGAGCATCCCACACCGACAGCGACGACCAAGCAGCGGATCAATGTCGGCTTCGACAGAACTTTCTCGCACGGCAACACCGACCGTGACGAATACCTGAAGGCTCTCAGCCACAGCTACGAGACGCTGGCAGACGTCGCGCTGGACCGCGGCGACTATGTCGAGGCGGAAGCGAATTTCTGCACAACACTGTCACTCAAGGGCGCTCTCTTTGGTCATGATTCCATCGAGCTGGTCGACGATTTCCTCAGCCTGGCTGCAGCGCTCTGCTTCCAGGGCAGACTGACCGAAGGCGAGCGCTCGATTCTCAAAGCGATCAATATAGTCGAGACGCAACAGCCATACAGAGCCGACAAAGCGGCGTTGTGCTTCAGCGGACTCGGTCGCGTGTACATGCAGCTTGGACGCTTCCAGGAAGCCGAGCCGCTCATCGCACGCGCTATCGCCATCACGAAAATGTCGCAAGGCAACGGCTCCGAAAGACTGAGCCGCCAGCTTATCGCCACGCTCAAAGACTACGCGCGCCTTCTGGCAAGAACAGACAGACCGCACGAGGCGGCTTTGGTATACGCCGAAGCACGGCAGGTTGCCGCGACAAACGCGCAGTAAATACTCTCGCTCGACAAAGGATGAGGATCGCCGTTAGTCGTTATTGGCTCTTTGAGCTTCTTCAATCAGGCGCGCTCTTCTGTATTCATCCCAGGCACTGCTGTTGTCCGGGTTCAAGACGTCCATGATTTGTTTGATCCAAGTTCCAAGAATGCTCATGACCAACCTCACCTTCTATTTTTGGAGATGCTAATACGGGCAGCCGTCTGCCACCTGCTCTCTCGTCGAGTCACGTGTTAACAACATACCCGCCCAAACGTGGCAACTTCGCTTGACATGAGCGATTTCGCCAAATTCTTCGGTTATGAGCCCCTTGACGATCCAGGGCAGACCTTGTTCCCGGCAGGGTGTCATGCATGCAGTACTAGCTTTAGCCGCTAGTTATCGCTTTTTGCACCGCTCTTGACGTATTTGGCGCGGGCAAGAGTGTGCAGCATCAGCGCGCAGTCGATTTCCTGCCCATCACGCACCACTGAAACAGAAGCTTCCGTAATTACAAGCTGCCGCCCGGCTCGAATTACACTGCCGCGCGCAATCAGTTTTTCCCCGCGAGCAGGGCTCAAGAAATTGATTTTGAATTCGGCTGAAAGGCACTCTTCATCTGCTTCAAGAACAGTGTAGGCCGCATAACCGGAAGCGGAATCCGCCACGGTCGCCACCATGCCGCCGTGGAAAAAACCATGCTGCTGGCGCGTTGCTTCGCTGAAGGGCAGATGAATCTCGACATAACCCGGCTGAACATCGACCAGCTCGCCGCCCAGTGCCTTCATAACGCCCTGATGCTGAAAACTCTGGCGAATCTTCTGCTCAAAATCCTCGTCAGGTGTGACTATCGGTTTTTTGCGAACGGTTTCGAATGTTGCCATATCAAGCCTTCCGGGTGCGAGTTCATAAGTTTATCAGCAATAAAGCAGTGCATTTTTTATAAACCACAGTGATATTAGTGGGCATGTATCCGGTAGGCAACTTTTTAATAGCTGAGAAACGGAAATCGGGAGCGCTGAGATGACGGTTGAAGCAATGATATTCATGGCTTTGGGACTGCTTGCAGTGGGGCTGATTTTGAAAAAAGCTTGCCGGCGCTCCTCGACACGCAAAGTAGACAGGGGCGGAAAAACACGCAGCGAAGTCGTGCCGGCGCTGTCTTCGGCAAATTCTCAAATGCAAAAGGCGCCGGGCGCGCCGCCCGATTTAATGCAGCGCGACGCCGCCCCCACGGCTGAAATGCAAGCCATCGGCGACAGTCATGCCATGGCGATGGCGCAAATTCTTGTCAGCAAAGGGCAGGTCATTGAGGCTGTAAAAGTGCTGCACGAAAACGCCGGATACGACATGGAAAAGGCAGTTGCCGCCGTCGATTCGATGGGCAAAAAAGTCTACACCGCTGATTAGTTTCTAAAACACATTTATCAGCGTCAAAAACAATTTTCAGGATTGTTTCGTCCTAAAAATAACCCATGTCGATCAACTGTTGATTAGTCGGCTCAGGATGCCAGTTTGGCTTGGGCATCTGGTTGAAGCCGACGACGCGCACGCCTGTGATTCTGTTTTGCGACAATTGCCGCATCACATTGTTCACTTCACCATCGGGCGCGTAGATGTTGGTGATATCAGGCTTTCTGAAACCGAGCCGCGTCAGCCAGTTGTTCCCCAATGCCAATTTTTGCACCAGCAATTCGCCCGGTTCGTGGCTGCCCGCCTTATATACACGCGGAGCTATGGCACCCGAGATTCCGTAAACGAGAGGAAATTCCGAGATGTATTCCGGTCCTTGATGCGTGTAGGCAAGCGCTTCATTGAAGTCGCGAGTGATGGAAATAGCTCGGCGCGGAAATTGTTGACCGGCGCTCTCACCGCTGGCTTGTTCCAATCCACGCAGGCGCAGTTCAGCCGACGACAACATGCCGCGCTCGCGAATTATTGAACCGAGACTGGCCGAGTTCGAGCCATGGAACAAATTCGCCAACTGCGGCGTTGCATCGAAAGGCATCCACTCGTTTGGTGTGATGTAATTTTGGTGATCGCGGTGGTGATGCGCGGGCGGCATCCGCATGTTTTCTTGCATTTTGTTGAAATCATAACCGTAGAATTTTTGCGCGCCCAGACTGAGCATGTCGACGGAATAACTGTCGTATCGCAGGTCTTCGTACAGCTCTTTCGGCGCCAGTTTTTCAATCGAATCAGTAAGAGCATCGCGGTCGCTGTTGTTGACTCGCTTGCTGGACTGCTGCAGGGCGAGTCTGATCTGCGCTACGCGCTCGGCGCTGGTGGTCGGTGTCGCCAGCTCTGCATCCGAATAGTGTTTCAAACCTGGCTTGTCTGCTGTTCCGTGCCAAACTTCCATCAGCTTGGCGGCGAAACCAGCCTTCACGTCTTGCATCTCGTAAAACAGCTTATGCCGGTCGATCCTTTCCTTCGAGTAATGCAGGTCTTCGCCTTTCTTGACGCGTTCGAAATACTCCGGAAGGGCCTTTTCAAACGTATTTACCGGATTGTTTTCGGCGGTCAAAACCGGCTTATTTACAGATGCTTCGCGCGGGAAGGCGCCTTGCATAAAGCGCTGAACCGGATGGCTCAAATTATGCTCGTTGAGAAAACGATGAGTGAATTTGCGCGCCTCGGTCATGCCGTCTTTGACGCTTGCCCGCGTGGACCAGTAGAGACTCTCCGTTCCGCTCGACCGGTAGAAATCCTTGACCGGCTTGGAATTCAGCGCGCCCGATGCCGCTGTTCCGGCTCTCTCGAAGCCCCTGGTGATGTAGTGCTGCGCCGGCGGCAAAGCGATGTTCATAGCACCGCCAGTGATACCAGCCTTCAAAATATCTTCGCCGGTTATGTTTTCGCCGGAGACCAGGCGCGAACTGGTTAAACCGGCAACTCCACCGGCGGAGCCGATAGCGAACCGGGTAGCGCCGCGCTGCAAAATACCGTCCGCCGCGCCGGTAAAAGCATTGCCTTTGGCAAAAACAAACATGCCGACACCACCGCCGACCGCATTGCCCAGGCGCGTTTCACCGCCATGAGTGTCGCGCGCGAAATCCAAGGCCGCCGCACCAGCCACCTGAGCGCCGATTTCACTGCGAAGAAAACCCGCCGCCGGTCCGTTCAAAGCAAATTTGGAGGCGGTGCCCTTCATTACGGCACCGGCGCCTTTGCCTGCTATGACATACGGAACAATTGCACCCAGTCCGTGTGAAACGTTCTGCACCAACCAGCCACCCGACATGAATTCCGTCTGCGCCACCGGGCGCATTTGCGCTTTGCCCATGATGTCGCCGGGCGTGGCGAAGTTAACAGCGTTTGCAACGGCGTTGTATGGCGTTATGACCAGCCCATTTGCCATCGGATTGAGGATGTGACCTTCAACCCAGTTAGGCGTTTCTGCAGCGGGCGCGGAGGCGCGACCGTCTGATGAGGCGGAAAATTCCATTTCAGTTTTTAGGTGCTATCGGAAGTACAGACAGATTACTTACTAAAGAAAACGATCACATTGGGGAAACTCCCATGAAGTAATTAAATCGTCTGGTTATTGAAAGGCGTTCAAGACAATTTCGAGCTTGCTTCTCAACAGGCGCTGACTCAAGGCTTTAGATTTTCTGCATATTTGGCGCGTCTCAGCTTGGGCGAAACGCCAGCGCTGGGCGGAGTTTTCAATCTCACGCGCTTATGCTCGCTGAAGAACCACGCTGTTAGCTTGCGCGATGAGGCGGGCAGGGCGTGACAAAACTTAAATGGGCGGCGGCGCGAAATGCGCAGAAAACCATGAGTGTTTTTTCCAAGCTGGCAACACTCCGAAACCCTTATCTTGATTACACATGCAGACTTCTGGTTGTTTAGTGATATCTCTGTTTTGATTTTTTCCGGTATCTCCAGGCAACCCAAAAACCCCTGCTCTCCACCATTTCGGCATCTTTTCCGTTTCCCACCCTGGAAATCGAAAAACGTCGGCATCGTGAACAGTAGGGATTCCTGGCGCTTTTCACCGGCTTAACAGAGTGTTTCAGGCGGGCAACGACGACGAGCAAAGGCTTGTCGGCGCTGCCTTTTTCTTTCCGTGCAAACGGATTTAAGCAAAACAAGGAAACACGTATGACCGCAAAGCGCAATCAACGTATCAACCGCATCCTGATGCTGTCTTGGGAATATCCGCCACGCCTTATCGGTGGCCTTGGTCGCGTCGTCTGCGCGCTTGCGCGCGAGATGGTCGCCCAGGGTCTGGAAGTGCACGTCATCACCGCCGATCACCCGGGAGCCGAAGAGTACGAGCTGGACGAGGGCGGCGTGCATGTGCATCGCGTCAAGACACAAACCGGTCCTGCCGGAACGGAATGGCCGACGCCCAACTTCATCGCCTGGGACGCCCGTCTCAACTTCGGCATGCTGCAATACGCGCTGAAATTGCACAGTGAAAAGCCGTTCGACATCGTGCATGCGCACGACTGGCTGGTGGCCGACGCCGCCTGGGTGTTGAAGTCCGTGGGTCTGCCGCTCGTCTCGACGATACATGCCACCGAATTCGGCCGCAATCACGGCATATTCAGCGACGATTCGCGCTACATCGACACGGTCGAATGGCGCCTCATCTATGAATCGCGCCTGGTCATCGTCAACAGCAGCCACATGTTCGACGAGGTGGTCGACCACTTCGTCGTTCCGAAGGAAAAGGTGATCACCATTCCCAACGGCGTCTTTCCGGACAAGCTGCAATGCGGGCTGAGCAGCGAAGTTCTGCGCGCGAAGCACGGCATCGGCGAAGGTCCTGTGCTGCTTTTCGTCGGTCGCCTGGTGCGCGAGAAAGGCGTGCAGGTTTTGCTGGAAGCGGCTCCGGACATTCTCGAGCGGCATCCCGGCGCGAACATCGTTATCGCCGGTGCCGGATACTACGAGGAGGAACTGCGGGCGCTCACCAATGCAAAAGGGCTTTGCGAGCGCGTCAAGTTCTTCGGTCTGGCCAATGACGCCGATCTCTCGGAGCTTTACACGATAGCGGACGTGCTGGTCGTGCCGAGCCTGTACGAGCCTTTCGGCATCGTCGCGCTCGAGGGCATGGCCGCGCGCGTTGCGGTTGTCACCTCCGACGCCGGCGGGCTGAAAGACATCGTCGAGCACACCACCGACGGTATCACCACCTTTGCCGGCGACCAGAACAGCCTGACCTGGGGCATTCTTCAGGTCCTGGATAATCCCGACCTGGCAAGAAACATCAAGGAAGCGGCACGCCAGAAGGTTTTGAGCCAGTTCACCTGGACGAAAATCACCGAGAGAACCCTCGAATTCTATGCGGCGGCTTTGAGCCAGACCGCTGAATAATTAGCCTGTCTTCAGGTGTGATTTTCGAGAGAGAGCGGCTTTTCAGCCGCTCTCTCTCTTTTTCATCGATGTTTTACTATGTTCTATAATATATCAAGCACAAATGGTAAAAGGTGCTGACGCTTGTGGCGTTCAGCGACCTTTTACCGTTTTTTCAGCGTGCTGTCAGTTTGTGCACAGGCTTAAATGATGCAATTCGACCGTCCAGGCAGTCTTGGACCTTC
>JADYYD010000380.1 GCA_020853845.1 Candidatus Melainabacteria bacterium | reverse complement strand
TTATCTTTCGTCTGCGACTCATCCATGCAGCCAGTATAGCGCCCCCTGCTTACTTGACAGATCTGTGCTCATCGCCTGCCGGCGTTTAACAACTCACTCACATTAGGAGCTTAGGATGCAGACAGTCCCCTCCCAGATTATTTCCTAATTGCTTATGTACAGTTTCTGCATAACGGAACACCCCCTTGCGACCATGCCAGTTCTCTGCCAAAAACCGCTGTTAAGATGCCCAAAACGCCTCAAAACATGGGGGTTTTCTACGAAAGAGGGTGTGGAGAATACGTAGTAGACAGGCAACAGTAGCCCACAATTCGAAAGTAGTCAAACCTCCAACACCTACCTCAGCCTCCCCTTCGAGACATTAACCAAAGTGAAATCGACCCGCCCGACGAGTGCAAAAATGGTCCGGATTAATTTGCTAAAGCCTCACGGGCGCTGTTATAAATGGCACATGTCCCGCTTGACCCAAACCATGCACAGCAATCGCGCACTTTACTTACTCATCGCAGCAACCTTCCTGGTTGCTATCGCGCTGCCGAGTGAAGCTCGCAATTATTATTTGCGTGAGACAAAAGGACAAGTAGAAATCAGAGGTTGGGAAAAACCATTACTGAAGAAAAACCCGAACCTCAAGCACTGGAACTGGATGCCGATAACGGCAACCTACAATCGTGTCAAACCAATTGCGCCTTCCAAGAAGCCCTGGAAGGTCGATCGTCGTTTGCGCAAAGCACCAGTAGAAAGAATGGTCAAAGTGGCGCGCTACATTCGTCCCGTGCACGCAGCCATGCCCACCGCCAGGAACAAAGAAGGCGGCAGTCTTCAAAACCCGCGCGTCAGCAACCCGCTTGTCACGCATGATGTGAACGGCGCACTTCGCTCGCGCGATGTGGCAGCGAAATTGCAGATGCAGCGCACACAGGCGCAACTTGCTTCACGCAATGTCGATGCCGGACTTTACATGCCGGTTGTGAAAGCCAACTACAGGCTGGCTAAGCATGAAGCCGCAGGTTATCTGGCTGCAAAGAAAACAGACATCAATCTTGTATCGAATAATTTGAACGGACAGCTCGGACAAAAAGCAGTGTCCGGACGCCTGGCTTCACGCTCCGTCGATGGGCGCCTGCTCTCGCAGAATGTCGACGGCGTTCTGGCAGCCAAAACAGTATCGGCAGATCTCATGACACCAATCGAGCGCCGCTATGAATTCGATTACCGCGGTCCGGCAGGCGGCTTCGACGACGTGCCGACCTTCTCCAGCGGAATGAATTCCAGCAGCGGCAAAGTCAGCGCCAAGATCAAACGCTATCGCAATAACAAGTTTTAAACTTCCGGAGCGTAAAAAAAGGGGAGACGATTGCCTCCCCTCTAACTCTTCGTTTACTTCGCCGGTGTCAGCTCTTTGACTGTGGCGAGTGCTTTCTTCAGGTCGTCCATCAGATCTTCGAGATCTTCAATGCCGACCGAGAGGCGAACCAACCCGTCGACAAAGCCGCGAGCTTCGCGCTCAGCCTTAGGCACGGCGCCGTGGGTCATCACAGCCGGATGCGTCATCAGCGATTCGACACCGCCGAGACTTTCGGCAAGCACGAAAAGTTTGGTGGCGCCCATCACTTTCTTGGCATTATCCAATCCGCCCTTAACGACGAATGTAACCATGCCGCCAAAGCCGCGCATCTGCTTTTTAGCAAGCTCGTGCTGCGGATGCGATTTGAGTCCAGGGTAGAGAACGCGCTCGACAGCCGGATGGCTTTCGAGGAATTTGGCAATCTCAGCAGCGTTCTTCTCATGCGCTTGCATTCTTATCGCCAGCGTCTTCAAGCCGCGCATAGTCAGATAGCAGTCCATCGGGCCAGGCGTTCCACCGATGGCATTTTGATGGAATTTGACTTGCTCGTAGACTTGCTCATCGTTTGTTATCACTGCACCGCCGACGACATCACTGTGTCCGCCGATGAATTTTGTAGTGGAGTGAACAACTACATCGATGCCGTAATCCAGCGGATTTTGCAGGTACGGGCTGGCGAAAGTGTTGTCGATGACAGTCAGGAGTTTGCGCTCTTTAGTGCTGTGCTTTTTGGCAATCTCGGCAAGGGCCTTTAGATCAACCAGGCGAAGAAGAGGATTGGTCGGGGTTTCAAACCAGAGCATTTTGGTGTTTGGTTTGATCGCTTTCTCGATATTCTCAGGCTTCGAACCATCTACATAGGTGAAGGTCAATCCGTAGCGAGTCAACACTTTTTCGAACAGGCGATAAGTACCGCCGTAGACGTCTTCTTCGCAAACAACGTGGTCGCCCGATTGCAGCAAGTTCATCGTTGCCGAAGTTGCGGCCATGCCGGAAGCAAAGCAAAGTCCAAACTTGCCGTTCTCAAGCGATGCCAGACAGGTTTCCAGAGCGGTGCGGGTAGGATTATTGCTGCGCCCGTACCAGTAACCTTTCGCTTTATATTGATCCAGCTCTTCGTGCACATAGGTCGATGTGAAAAAAACCGGCACGTTCACGGCGCCTGTATTCGGCTCGGGATCTTGTCCGGCATGAATAGCGCGCGTGGAAAACTTCATTTTGTCGCTTCCAGTCATTTTTTCGCTCCCAGTTTGGTTTCTTCTTTTTTGTGTTTGACGAGTTCTTTCTGGACATCGTCATGACCGCCGACTGCTTCACGCAAGTGAGTCATGATGTCGAATTTGGTGACTACCCCAACGGCTTTTCCATCCTTGGTCAAGACGACAAGCGAGTTGCCCAGGCGGAATGTTTTGTAGAGTTGATCTATTTCAGTGCGAACATCCAACTGAGGGAAGGGTCTGCCCATGATTGAGCTGACCGTGATTTTGGCTGGATCTTTGCGTTCGAAGACCACCTGCATGGCGACGAGATCGTTGATGTGCCCGACGTTCTGTCCGTCTTCGGTGACGACGGGGATCTGGTCGACTTGATGCAATTCCATAAGCTCGATGGCATGCTGGACGTTTTCACCAGGGCTGACGACAATCATGTCAGGCAATTTGCCGCGCTTGCGTTTGCGCTCGATCAAGTCGCTTGCATAATACGTATGTCCGGGCGCCGGCAGGAAGCCGTTTTCCATCATCCAGTCGTCGGAGAATACTTTGCTCAAATAGCCGCGCCCACCATCCGGCAATAGCACGACGACGACATCTTTGTCAGTCAAAGTTTCGCTGATACGCAGCGCTGCCGCAGTGGCAGTACCGGACGAACCGCCCACGAGCAGCCCTTCTTCCCGTGCCAGGCGGCGAGCCGTGACGAAAGAGTCCTTGTCGCTCACTCTTACGAATTCATCGATCAACTTCAAGTCGGCATTGCGCGGCAGGAAGTCCTCGCCGATACCTTCGACTTTGTAAGGCTGCGCCATGTCGCCGGAATAGATGGAACCTTCCGGGTCGACGCCGATGATTTTGATATTGGGATTCTTTTCCTTCAAATATCTGCCGATACCGGATATGGTGCCGCCGGTGCCGACTCCGGCAACGAAGTGCGTCACCTTGCCGCCGGTTTGCTCCCAGATTTCGGGACCGGTGGTGATGATGTGAGCGCCAGGATTATGGGGATTGGCGAATTGGTTCGGTTGAAACGCGCCCGGGATTTCGGCGGTCATTCTGTTGGCAACCGAGTAGTAGCTTTCGTGCGAGCTGGCCGAGACCGAAGTCGGTACCATGACCACCTCGGCACCGTATGCCCTGAGAAGATTGATTTTTTCTTGAGCGACTTTATCGGGACAGATGAGAATGCAGCGATAGCCTTTGACAGCAGCAATCTGCGCCAGACCGGTGCCGGTATTGCCGGAAGTAGGCTCG
Organism: Candidatus Melainabacteria bacterium; assembly: GCA_020853845.1. Lineage (GTDB taxonomy): Bacteria > Cyanobacteriota > Vampirovibrionia > Obscuribacterales > Obscuribacteraceae > QKMZ01. The sequence continues at coordinate 5,641 of JADYYD010000380.1, read as the reverse complement.
ATGATTGTGCCGCCCGGCTTGAGCAGCCCGGCTTTCTCGGCCTCTTCGATCATTTTCAGAGCCGGTCTGTCCTTAACCGAACCGCCGGGATTAAAACACTCCACTTTTGCGAGAATGAGCGGCTTCAGACCTTTGGACAGCTTATCGAGCTTGACCAGCGGTGTATTTCCAACCGTCTCAAGGATGTTCTCGTAGTACTTCACGTGAAGCAGCCCTCCCTTAGTATGTTCTGTATGCTTCAAAGCCTGTATAGAAAAAACAGGTACTAATTATATGGGAGCAGGAAAAAATTCCCGTGATGTTTAGAATAGATGCGGTATTTGAGTTTTAAGGGCAAAAGGCCTCAGCGATGACAAGCGAAAAACACGTCTACGGACCCGACGATCAGGACACCTTCGACCCCCAAACCTCCCTGGGACAGCCGGGCGAGTATCCGTTCACGCGCGGCATCTACCGTGACATGTACAGAAGTCGCGGCTGGACGATGAGACAGTACGCGGGTTTCGGCAACGCCAGAGAGACAAATAAGCGTTTTCGCTATCTTCTGGCCAACGGGCAGACCGGTCTTTCCACAGCCTTCGACTTGCCGACACAGATGGGTTACGACTCGGACGATCCCCTGGCACTGGGAGAAGTAGGCAAGACCGGCGTCGCCATCGACAGCCTTGCCGATATGGAAGTTCTCTTCGATCAAATAGATCTGGGCAAAGTGTCCACTTCCATGACCATCAACGCCACCAGCGCCATTTTGCTTGCCATGTACCGCGCCGTCGGCAAGAAGCAGGGCGTCGATTCCAAGCTACTGCAGGGGACGATTCAAAACGACATATTGAAAGAATACGAAGCGCGCAATACCTACATCTATCCGCCGGCCCAGTCGATGCGCCTGATTACTGACATTTTCGAGTTCTGCGCCAAAGAAATGCCCAAATGGAACACCATCTCCATCAGCGGCTATCACATTCGGGAAGCGGGAGCCACAGCCGTTCAAGAGCTAGCCTTCACTTTTGCTAATGGAATTGCCTACGTCGAACAAGCCCGCTCGCGGGGACTCGATGTCGACGTCTTCGCGCCCCAGCTCAGCTTCTTTTTCGTGGCGCAAATGGATCTTTTCGAAGAAGTGGCTAAGTTCCGGGCCGCTCGCCGCATCTGGGCTCGCATCATGAAAGAGCGTTTCGCAGCCAAAAATCCCAAGTCGATGATGCTGCGCTTTCACGTTCAAACAGCCGGCTCCAGCCTCACTTCGCAGCAGCCCGACAACAATATTGTGCGCACGACAATTGAAGCAATGGCGGCAGTGCTGGGCGGCGCCCAGTCCCTGCACACCAATTCGAAAGACGAAGCGCTCTCGCTTCCGACTGAAGCATCGGCGCTCACAGCCCTGCGCACGCAGCAAATCATTGCTTTTGAAACAGGGCTGACTTCGGTCGTAGATCCTTTTGCCGGCTCATATTATGTCGAGGAATTAACGACGAAGCTGGAGAGAGAAGTGCTCGAATACCTGGACAAAATCGAGAAAATGGGCGGCGCTATGCGCGCTGTTGAAAGCGGTTTTATCCAGAGAGAAATTCAGGACTCGGCATATGAATTCCATAAAGATGTCGAGAGCGGAAGGCGCACGGTGGTTGGTGTCAATAAATTCATCGATGAAAAAACCGAGGCGGATAAATTGCATAAAGTCGATCCGAAATTAGAAGAAGAACAAAAACGCAGCCTGGCAGAATTGAAGAAAAAACGCGACGGAAAGCGAGTTGAGGAGACTCTGACAAAACTCTCAGCCGCGGCTCAAATGCCGGCGGATTCTTCCGCAAAAGAAGAGCAGGCTGCCAGGGAAAACCTTCTGCCCTACATCTGCCAGGCGGTAGAGAGCTACGCCACGGTTGGCGAAATCAGCAACACGCTGCGCAAAGCCTTCGGCAAGTACCGGCCGACGCCGACTCTTTAGCCCGTACTATAATTACGCAATGCGAAAACCGCGCGTCTCTGTCGTCATCGTTAATTGGAAAACGCCCGCGCTTCTGGCGCGCTGCCTGGAGTCTATACAACTCGAGCCCAAGGCCGACGACTTCGAGATCTGGGTTGTGGACAACAATTCCGGCGACGAATCAGTGGAGATGCTGAAGACCCGCTTTGCCTACGTCCGGCTTATTGAAAACAAGGACAATCTGGGATTCTCGAAAGCCTGCAACCAGGCGATTCCTGAGAGCCTTGGCGAGCATGTGCTATTGCTCAACCCTGACACTGAGGTCAAAGACGGCGCCATCGGCAAACTGGCTGACTATATGGACGAGCACCCGCAGTGCGGCGCGGTCGGTCCCAAGGTGCTCAATACCGACGGTACGCTGCAACTAGCCTGCCGCCGCTCGTTTCCATCAGTCAAAGCCGCCTTCTTTCGAGTCACTTATTTAAGCAGGCTGTTTCCGAAGAATAAGACGCTTTCCGAATACAACCTCACTTTCCAAGACCCGGACAAGACAGTCGAGGTGGATGCGCTTTCCGGATCGTGCATGATGGTTCGTCGTCAAGCGATAGACAAAATAGGCCTGCTCGATGAGGACATATTCATGTTTGGCGAAGACATAGATTGGTGCTGGCGCATCAAGCAGGCCGGCTGGTCCGTTTTTTACTTGCCATCCGCTGTCATTTATCACGTGCATGGTGCCTCGAGCAGACTGCGTCCTGTGGGCGCTACAATAAACCTTCACAAAGGCATGGAGGTCTTCTACAGGAAGCACCTGGCGGCTAACCACTCGCCAATCTTCAATGCCTTCGTGTATGCTGCAATTTGGGCGCGGGCTTTGCTGTTTATACTTGTAAATCTCGTGCGCGGGTTGGTGCCAAGGCGAGTGCACTGACCACCAGTACGACATGTTCGATATGACATCGCACATATTGAAAACCGAGCCGGCAAAACGGCAAATTTCCAAGGGCAACCTCATTTATTCGGGCAACTAATCGACATGGGTTTCAGTGGTCAACGCAAAACAGTCCTCGTAACTGGCGCCTCGGGCATGATCGGCAGAGCCGTCGTGCAAGCTCTATCGGCGTCACCTGAGTGGGATATTCGAGCGCAGGCGCGCAGCCCGCAAGACACGCGCGCGACACTCGGCGAAGTGTGCGACGTCACTCAGGTGCTGATTCGCGAAGCTGACTTTACGCGCACGGGCGAGCGCGAGATGCGCATGCTTACAAAAGATTGCCACACGATCATTCATTGCGCCGGTTTAGTTCACAAGCCTGAAGCTCCGTATCAAGAGTACGAAGTAATGAACGTGCGCGCTACACAGTCACTCGCTGAGGCGGCCGCGTCCAACAACGTCAACACTTTTGTCTTCTTGAGCACGTCTGCCATTTATGGTCTGGGACCGTTTTCGCAAATCGAGGAAAACGGCGCGCTTCAAGCCAAGACACCATATGCAGTATCAAAGGTGACGAGCGAGAAGTTTCTGGAGATGTTCCGCAGCATCCCACGAACCATTATCTTGCGCCCGTCTCTCGTGTATGGAGAAGGCGACCGCGGCAACCTGCTTTCCATGATCCGCGAAATCAAAGCCGGCAGATTTGTGCAAATAGGCGGCGGCAATACGGAAAAGAGCATCATCTATTCCAGGGATCTTGCCGAAGCGATCACACTGACGCTGAAACTGCCGGAAGGTCATTACACTTTCAATGTTTCCAATCCGCAGCCGACCAGCGTAAAAGAACTGGTCGACACAATCACCGATTGCCTGGGTTCTCCCAAGAAAGTATCATCGATGCCGGAGCCTCTCTTGCGGTTCGGCGTCAAAGCAGCCGAGCTTTTGATGAAAGAAAAAGCACCGGTAACATCCGAACAAGTGAACAAACTGACCACGACCACGACCTGCTCCGTCAAGAAGCTGGTGAGCGCCACCGGCTTCCAGCAACGGACCAGCCTGCGTGAAGGAATCCGAGCTGAAATCGCCTGGGCCAACGCGAAGAATCTGCTTTCCTAAATGCCATCCGGCTTGACTGAATTTCTCAACCGTCGCTTCGCAATCACCGAGCGCGGTTCGTCAGTGCGCACCGAGTTTATCGGTGGAGCCACGACATTCATGACGATGGCATACATCATCGTGGTCAATCCGGCCATTCTGTCGTTCGCCGGATTTCCCGTAGAACCATCCACGGTGGCAACAATCGTAACCGCCGTTTTCGGCTGTTTTCTCATGGGCATGTATGCCAATCGCCCGCTTGCAGTGGCGCCTTACATGGGGGAAAACGCCTTCATAGCATTCGGGCTGGCGGCTATGGCTTTGGGTTGGGAAACACGCCTGGGCGCGGTTTTCGTCAGCGGCATAGCGTTTCTAATTCTCTCCCTTGCGAAGATTCGCCCCTGGCTCGCCAATTCGATTTCCCCCAGCATGAAACACAGTTTTGCCTGCGGCATCGGATTGTTTCTCACATTGATCGGTCTTTATCAAACCGGCATCGTCACAAGCTCGGTCAAGGGCATGCCGCCTTCGGTTTTGCTCGTTCAAGAAACCGGACTTTTGCGTGCCCCCGATGTTCCGCTCAAATTGGGCAACTTTCACGATCCGCAAGTGCTTCTTGCAATAGGCGGTTTCGTTCTCATCGTTTGCCTCTTATACAAGCGCGTCAAAGGCGCCATTCTAATCGGCATGGCGGTGACTGCTGCAGCCGGCTATTTATGCGGCTTTGGAAAAGCTCCTTCGGCAATCTTCGGCACCCCTTTCGTACCTCCTTATGATCTTTCTCCCATCGCGTTCAAGCTCGACATTCTCGGTGTTCTCACCATAAAGCATCTGCCGATTCTCCTGACGCTGTTTCTCATGGGCTTTCTCGACACTCTAGGCACGCTTGTCGGTGTGGGCGCTGCAGGCAATATGCTCGATAAGGACGGAAATTTTGTCGACGTTGAAAAACCGATGGTGGTAGACGCCATCTCGTGCATCTTCAGTTCGCTTGTCGGATCTTCCACAAGCGGCGCCTTCATCGAATCGGCAGCAGGAGTAAGAGAAGGCGCGCGCACCGGTCTGGCTGCAATCATTTGCGGATTGCTTTTTGCCTGCTGCTTGTTTTTCATTCCACTTTTAGAACCGATGCAAAAACTCACCTTTGCCTACGCACCGGCACTAATGGCGGTCGGGCTGATGATGCTCGGTTCGATAACAAAAATAGACATGGATGATCTAACGGAGGCGACTCCGGCGCTTGCGACTATTGCCATGATGATCTTCTCCTACAATATCGCCAACGGATTGACGGCGGGTCTGGTCCTTTATACAGTTATCAAAATCGGCACAGGGCGGTTCAGTGACATCAATTCGGGTTCAATAATCTTGAGCTTGATGTGCCTTGCATATTTCATCTTCGGTATACCGCATTGAAAAAAAACACCTGGTCCTATCGCCTGCTCATAGCCTCGACGGCTTTATCGATAGCGATTGCAAACGCATTGTCTGATGCGCGGGCAGAGAATAAAGCATCCGAGAACTCAAAGGTTGCCGAGCCCTCCCCGCAATTAGTTCTGCCGCTGGCGATGGCGGAAAAACATTTTTACATTGCACCAATGCTGGTTCCTGAAAATTCCACGCTGGAGAAAACTTTAGACGAAGCCGGTCTGGCCAAAGCGCAAGGCAAATACGACGAAGCACGAATG
>JADYYD010000379.1 GCA_020853845.1 Candidatus Melainabacteria bacterium | reverse complement strand
GGAAATAAGAACCAGGTGCTGCTGTTCCCTGCTCATTCGAACAGCTCTGACCGTGCCGGTTTTGGACCTTTCCTCCCGGGCCACTATCGCTTGAACTTCATTGAGATCATTCAAAAGTTCGCCCATCGATTGAAATCTGTCGGCAGGATCTTTAGCCAGCGCCCTGGCCATCAAGTCTTCCAGGCGCGCATGAAAAACCATGTCCGGACGCACTTCTCGAAGGGCAGGCGCAGTCTTGGAAATTTGCTCGACGATTGTGGATACCATTGTAGAACCGCCGAAGGGCGGCTTACCAGTCAAGGTTTCGAACATCACGCAACCCAGTGAATAAATGTCGGAGCGCGCATCGAGCTCATGCCCGCGACATTGCTCCAGGCTCATGTATTGTGGTGTTCCGAGCAACTCGCCGGTTTGAGTTACTTTCGTTTTGTCGGTTTCAAGGATCTTGGCGATGCCGAAATCTACGATTTTCACTTCCGGAAAACTGCAATCGTAATCAGTGACCATGATATTGCTGGGCTTCAAATCACGGTGCAGAACGCCTTTTTCATGCGCATGTTGCAGAGCATGCGCAAGTTGAATACTGATGTTTATGGCCGCGTCCATGGCCATCGGGCCCTGACGCAGTATCTCTGAAAGTGGCTTGCCGTCGATGTACTCCATCACCATATAAGGCTGTCCGTGCTCCGACACTCCATAGTCGTGCACTGCGATAATGCACTTATGCGAGAGCCCGCTGACGGCTTCAGCTTCCTGCTGAAAACGCCGGGTAATGACTTCATTCATCAAATGACTGTGAAGCATTTTGATAGCGACAATCCGCTTCATGACCGGATGTTTGGCCTTGTAAATTACACCCATTCCTCCGGAGCCGACGAATTCGAGAAATTCATAATTGCCGACAAGCTTTCTTCCTTCGCCGAGCGTATCGTCAATGAGAGTGCCGTCTTTTGGGCACGTGGAGACGAAAAGCGGTACGTTCAAACCGCACTTCGGGCACAAGCGCGCAGCACCGGATCGCGGCTTATCGCTGGCCTGCGTGTTGATTGTTTCTGCGTTTTCCAGGTCCACAGGCAGCCCCTAAAATTTCAGCTTCGCCCCTGAAAGTTTGTCCGACAAGGCTTCCTTGGATTTTTCGCTGACCGCCGAACCCCGCAGCTCGACCGTCTTTAGCCAGCCAAGCTTTTGCAGATGCAGCAACCCATTTTCTGTCACTCCAGTCTCTTTCAAATCGATGCATTCAAGCTGCGGCATCAGTTCCGCGATTACAGACAGGTCTTGATCGGAGACTGAAGAGGTACTTAGATCAAGCGTTTTCAAAGATTTCAGCTTGGCGATTTCCGACCACTGAGAGCGTGAGATCGCACACTCGCTGAGGACAAGCTCAGTCAATTTATCCAATTTTTCCAACTTCGCCAGAGCACCATCCTCGATACTGCATTTAGACAGAACCAAAGTGGTAAGAGAGCCAATTGTCGAGACCTCCGACAGATCTTCAACGGTGATGGCTCCTCCTCTGAGATTCAAGTATTGAAGACTTTTTGCACCGGCCAATGCGGCGAGATTCTTGCCGCCTCTGGGATAATAGTCTTCCAGAGTGACGTGTTCGAGACGCTCCATTTGACCCAGGCTGGACATCGCCGCGCCGCTGATTTTTGTATCCGATAGATCTATCCACTTCAGTTTTGTTTTCGCCAGGCGCTCCACACCCTTGTCGGACACTTTGGTGAAACTCAGCGCCAGCCGGTTCAGTGTGGGCATTTTGGCAATATAGGTAAGCCCTTCGTCGGTAACTTTGGTGCCGTCCAGATAAAGGTGATCGAGTTTTTCCATTTTCGGCAAGAAAGTCAGATCGTTATCGTAGATTTTGCATTTCTCCAAATGCAGCCGCTTCAAGCTCTTTTGCAGCGAAATGTAATAGACGGACTGACTGGTGATTTTGCCATTGCCGATATCAAGGCGCGTAGTGCCGGTATCAACGTCAAAGAATGTGCGCATCAGCTCGTCATCAGCCTTTTCCTGGTTGATATAAGGGAGAAGCTTGCGCCGCTCCTGCACTTTGCCATCAGGGGTAGTGCCTTTTCCGACTATCGGATTAGTGAGTATGGCCCGCTGAATATGCGTGGTCTGCGAATCATGAACCACCTTGATGAAGGATATGGAAGTGATGGCGACGGTGGCCAGTGTAGCGAAAGAGCCCAGCATCAGAAGGAAGAGATTGCGCTGTTCTCTATTGAGCCGGAAGACTCTCATCTTCGACCAGCTCGACGCCTTTTGCTGAGCAATTACCTTTTGCACGGCAATTAGTTCTTGCGCCAATTCGTTCATGGACTGATAACGGTCGGCTGGATCTTTGGCCAAAATCTTGGCGACGATATCTTCCAGGTGCCCGGGGAAAACCATGTCCGGGCGCGTTTCTTGCAGAGTGCGAGGCTGGGTGTTCATCTGATCGACAATTACAGACACCATGGAATGACCTGAGAAAAGCGCTTTTCCAGTGATGGCTTCGAACATGACGCAACCGAGGGCGTAAATATCGGAGCGAGCATCGAGCACACCGCCACGGCACTGCTCCGGGCTCATGTATTGCGGCGTTCCTATCAGTTCGCCGGTTTGCGTCATGCGCGTTTTTTCCGACTCGAGAACTTTAGCGATGCCGAAGTCGACGATTTTTACTTCCGGAACCGCACAGTCGTAGTCAGTCACCATAATGTTGCTGGGCTTCAGATCCCTGTGCAGTACGGCGCGATCGTGCGCATGCTGAAGTCCTTCGGCAATTTGAATGGCGATATTAATCACTGCCTCCATCGACAAGGCAGTGCCTTGCAGCACATCGGAAAGGGGCTTGCCCTCGACGAAGTCCATCACCATGTAAGGCTGGTTGTGCTCCGACACCCCATAGTCGTGCACATGGATAATATTTCTGTGGTCAAGCGAGCTGACCGCCTCCGCTTCCTGCCGAAAGCGTTTGATGATGGCGTCCGTGACCAGATGCCCGTGCAGCATTTTGATCGCCACCAGTCGGTTGAGAACGGGGTGCTTCGCCTTGTAGATGACGCCCATGCCGCCGGCGCCGATGAACTGGATAAATTCATAGTTGCCCACCAGCTTCAAGCCGGGGTCGCCGTGAATGGTGATGGGCGTGCCGTCTTTAGGGCACGAGCCGATGCTCCTGGGCAATTCCAGCCCGCAAGAGGGGCAAACGTGAGTGCCCACAGGAGGCGGAGTCTGCGGCCCGGCAACCGTATAGGCTAAGGTTTTGGGATCGTCGTCATTAGCCGACATGTGCCAATCAGTCCTATCAAACCTGGCTCACTCATGCCTAGTTTGTACCCAGGAAAAAGTGTATTGAGACCTGGAAAGAAACGGCAATATCAGCCGCCCGCGGGCTTTACCGGTCGCCGGGATTTATTTCTTCGCGGAGCCGATGCCTTTGATATCCTTGCCGGCTCCGTGCTTGAGCAAAAACTCGCGCGCCTCCGCCACCACATACAGTGACCCCATTATGCAGATAACATCCGTTTCGGATGCGATGGATAATGCTTTCTCGATTCCTTGCGGTACGGATTCGCTAATCGTAACGTCCGGATGTTCGGCCTCAAACATGCTGATAACATCCTGAATGGCAAGCGGATCCATGGCTCGGGCATTTTGCGAGCGCGTCGCCACGGCGAATTTATTGAGCGGTTCAAGTTCGCGCCAGATTGCCGTGATGTTCTTGTCGTTGTTGACACCGACGACAAAAATGCATTTTTCCACATGAAAAAGCTGTCTCAAAGCGGCCGAAAGTGCAGCGGCCGATTCGTGATTGTGAGCTCCGTCCACGACTACGAGCGGTCCGGCAATTTTGTTTTCGGCAGTCACCTCGCCGCGCATGACTTCGAGGCGTCCGGGCAATTTGGTGTTATTCAAACCGTCGATGATTTGCTTGCTGGCCACAGGCACTCCGCGCTTGGCCAGCGCATCGGCGGTGGCAACGGCAGTGACGGCATTGAGCATCTGGTGCGTACCAAGCAGAGGAACGCTCACTTGAATCGATTCGCCGGAGCGATCGATTTGCATAGTTTGCCCGCTCAGACTTTGCGTCAATTGTTTGAATTTGTAGGCTCTGCCTACATCAACCAGTTCCGAACGGTTCTCGGCGCAGTTTCTGGCAACCGCGCTGCGGGCGCCCATGTCTTTTTGAGGAGCGAGAATTGTTGTTGAACCGGGCTTGATAATCCCCGCCTTGTTGTTGGCAATCTCGGTGGGCGTGCTGCCCAGAGCTTCAGTATGTTCAAGCGAGATCGGCGTGATGACGACGAGATCGGTGCTGTCGAAAACATTGGTGATATCGAAGCGACCACCCATGCCGACCTCGACCACTTGCCAGTGCGTCCGCGGCTGTCGGGTGGCGGTCAAATGGAAAAATAAAGCGGTTAGGAGCCCGAAAGTGGAAAGCGGCGCTTTGTCTGCTTTCATTTCCTCTTCGATGGCGGGCAAAATTTCGGTGAGCCCGCGAGCGAATTCTTCTTCGGCGACCGGCTCGAGATTGAATTCGATGCGCTCGCAATAAGAATGCAGATGGGGACTGGTGAACAATGCGGTGCTAAAGCCGGTTTCGCGAAGAATGGACGCGATCATCGTGGCTGTGCTGCCCTTGCCTTTCGAACCGGTGACATGGATGGTGTTGCGTCCCTGATGCGGATTGCCCAGGCGGTTCAAAAGCGAGCGCATGGAATTGAGACTCATCGTCGAGCCTCTGGAGCCGTGCGTGCCTCTTTCCATGTCAGGGAAAGAGAGTAAGAACTCGATTGCCTCCGAATAATTCATGATGCCCTGGGGATACCCTGTGGATGGAAAAGCTGGAAATGTTCATTTTCGACGCGGCGGTTATCAGTACAAACTGAGGCCGCCGGGCCAATCTGCATACTCAACACTATCTGAGTCTTCATTGCAAGAGAGTGCTAGCTCTTGGTTTTCTTTCTTAGAGCAAGAAGATGCGACCTTGCGCAAGCTGCCGATACCGGGTTAGCAAACTCTCGCCAGTCATAGCGAACTTTGCCGACTCGAGAGTCGATGCCGGAAAACGGCAAAACAAAAGAGCACAACCTTGGCCAAGCTTGTCAAGCGATCATCAGCTAAACAAGATATGCTAACCGCGCTAGCAACTACGATCAAGAGCTTCGTTTTCGACCTGAAAACTCTTTTCTGGCAAGGGTTTTAGAAGTTTTTGGAGAAAACAAAAGTTAGCCAATACTTGCTTGAGTTTTTCTCTTGATAACCAATAGGGTCAATTTATCTTTCGATTCACTCTTTTCGCTCAGGAAATTTCTCCAACTCTCTCAATCAAGCGCTCTCGCCAATTTCAAGCCCTCTGACTCACGGCTTAAATCCGGCAGTTGAGCACGACTTCGTTTCGGGTCGCAGCCATATGGTGCGCCCGCGACACCCACGGTTCCGCCTCGCGCCTGAAGCGGACCAATGACCACCTGGCGCCGATGTGCCGGGAGATAAGGAGGCTGAAATGCCTGTTTCTGAGAACAGCGCCGTTGCTTCGATCGAAGCTGTCCTTGGTGCCGGAGGCATCAAGCTCTTCTGTCACATCGGCTTTCTGCGCGCGCTCGTGGAAAAACGAGTGCGGGTCAACATGTTCACCGGAGCTTCGGCTGGTTCTCTGGCGGTCGCGTTCCACACCAACGGCTACTCACCCGATGAGATGCTGGACATCTTCCTCGACGAGGATTTCCGCAAGGCCGCCGTGCAGAACCCGCTCACCTACATGAACCCGCTCAACTACCTCTGCGGCGGCATCATCGACATCGAGCAGTTCGCCCGTAATCTCGTTTGCAAGTACAAGCTCGAGCCTAAGGCCAATGCTCGCATCCTCGGCTACAACGTGCTTCGCATGGAGCCCATTGTTTTCGAGGGGACCGAGTACGACTTGACCAAAGCGCTCGGCTCGTCATGCGCCGTTCCCTTCGTCATGAAGCCTGTTCTCTACGCAGGCGGTCCGGGCGAAGGTTCGATGAGCAAAATGGGCATCCTCATGGACGGCGGGTTGAAGGACATCAATCCGCACCAGTACGCGAAGGGCAGGGCAATCATTGCCAACCTCGGCTTTGCCGATTCGGCGCTGCCTCGCGAATGGTTGTCGCCTGTCGACTGGTATTTCCACCTCATGGAAGTGACCTTGTCGCGGGTGCTCAACTGGTACTTCAAGTTGCCCGAGAACGACCACGTCGTCATCAACGTGGCGCCGAAAAACGTGGCCGGTCTCACCTTCGGGCTGTCCGAGCGGACTTGCCGTGACATGGCGGACTACGCCTATCACGTCTCGCTGCGCGCTCTCGACGATGGGATCCGCAAGGGTCTCATCCCCGTCAATCCGCGCTTTCCTGCTCGGAAAGCATAACTTCACTAGAAAACGGAGTAATCCGAATGAAAACTCTTATCGAGTCCAAACTGTTCCCCTGGATCGTGGGGTTGCTGCTCGGTGCGCTGATGGGTTTTCTCGTGGGTCCCGCCATCAACGGCTGGGTTTTCCACGAGTCCCTGCCGACCGCCTTCCGCGTCGCCCTGGCGATCATCGCCGCGGGTCTGACCGGACTGGTGATCGAAAAGGCGCTCGCTCGCCGCCCGGCACCCGTCGATGCTGACCGCAAGCCGGGCAAGGTCGACAAAGTCTTCGGCGTCGGCCGTGTCATTTACACGGTCACGCCGAATCCCGACAGCGGCCGCATCCAGTTCAACATCACCACCCATGGTGTCAGCGGCCGGCGCTTCAACGACCTGCTCCTGCCCATGCTGAAAGAAATCGACGGCGTCGAATGGAGCAATCCGGTCGAGCCGACGACGGGCATGCAACGCCAGGCGCTCAAGCGCTACGGCCAGCGCCAGGACGCTATCGCCAAGGGCATCGTTCCTCCGCCGCCCATCGCCATGGAGCGCAGCGTCTCCGGCACCATCACTGCCGAAGCCAGCTTGCTGCGTGTCATCGAGATGGTCGAAGAGCGCCTGGGCTCCGCCCAGCCTCTCTGACCATGCCACTGAGTGCCTGAGCGGGAACCCCGAGCAATCGGGGTTTTCGCATCAGGTGAAATTCCAAATGGAAGGCAGCTTATGAAATCACATTTGGCCAACGTTTTGGACCTCGAATTGAGCTGCTATCCTGACGGGATCTTTCCTGAGGACGAGCGGCAAGAAATCATCGAGGTTGGCTTGACCACGGTCGATCTCCGCGACATGCGGATTTTGTCCGTGCGCAGCATCCCCGTGATTCCCACGATGTCCAGCATCAGCCCGTTTTGCACGGAGCTGACCGGCTGGACGGAAGCAAAGCTCAAGAAGCAGGGCGTGCCGTTCGATGAAGCAGTTCGCCTGCTCGTTGAAAAGCACGGTTCGAAAAACCGGCTTCTGGTCTCGGATTCCGCTGGTGATCGCAAGTTCTTCGACTGGCAGGCAGCCATGTTCGGAAAGTCATCGCCGTTCGGCGAGGACGAGCTCAACGTTTCGGTGCTCTACTCTTTGTACACGGGTCAATTCGAAAACGTGTCGCTGGAGGCGAAGCTGGAGAAACTCGGACTGCTGTTCGAGGGCACTCCGCACCGCGCCGATTGGGACTCCAAGAACATCGCTCGACTTTTGGTCGAACTGAAACGCCGGATGGGTTCTTATCGACCCAATCATCTGGCGTAAGCGAGGTCGAGATGACCGATGAAAGAGCAGGTTGTGCGGCATAAAAACCCGCACAGCCTGTCTCCTTTCATTTTTCGCGCG
>JADYYD010000378.1 GCA_020853845.1 Candidatus Melainabacteria bacterium | reverse complement strand
TTAATCCTTCGCGTCAATCCGTTTACCTCATCGCGCACGGACTGATCCGTCACTCCGGAAAGCGCGCATGTCATCAATGAATGGATTTGATATTCATAGTCTTCCCCGAGAGCCATCATCAGCTCGGGAACGTTCGAAACGCGAAAAATACACCAATCACCAAACATGTTTCGCTGATACATCGCCAGTTGAACCGTGATTTCCTTGCCTGCTTTCGGGCTCAAGAATTTGAGACCGACTTCGGCGCGATTGTATCCTTGTGAGTCCTTTGTGTATTTGATGTCGGTCAGGCCTCTGAAATTGTCTTTGGTAAATCCATATTCATCCACAAGCAGTTTGGCTTGAAATGCGATTACCTGCGGCGGAGAGCCAAGCAGCTTTCCGGTAATGGTTTTCGGTTGCCGGCGCGCGCAGGCGACAAGACGCATATGCGTTTCATTCTTCAACTTTTGCGCCTGGCGCCCCAGTTCATTCCCTGCCGCGCGGTATAAATCGGAAACTTCTCGAGAGCCGGCAAGCGGGGCCGCAATCGCCGCGTCGGCACCGTATATGGTTCTATGCCCGGTGTATCGACCCTGCTGGTTCTGACCACCCCCAATTGCTTTCCTCACCATGTTTATCAATTGCATCTGCAAGGCGGCTTTGGTCGCCGACACAATTTGATTGCCGGTTTCCCTTTGAATTCCCGATAGCCCCGGTGTAGTTTTCGATGGCTTGACGATTAGATCATCGAGCAGATTGCTCACCAATTCTTCGATGTTTACGTAGCGCTCGAAACCTTCGAGATCGTGACGTGTTGCTGCCAGCCCTGCTGATTGCAAGGAATAAAGTGGCGTCGTAATCCAGTAAAGATAGCCGCTCAGAGCGAGGATGATTAAAACGAGTGCGCCAATGAATACGAATCGCACGGCTTAATTTCTGACTGCCTCGCCTTCCGAGACGCGCTCAACAGAAGGCGCAACGGATGGTCCAAGTGCTTGCTTCAATTTGTCGAGCGAATCTTTGGTTTGCTGTGCGTAAGCGCCCGTGGGATCCAACTGCAAATACTTTTCGTAAGCAGTTACGGCATCTTGCTGATCGCCTTTGGCTTGATGGATCATGCCCAGTGCGTAATACGCATTGGCGTAATTAGGATCGACTTTGATCGCTCTGTTGTACTCGATGACGGCGTCATCCGATCGATCCTGTCCCATTAGCGACACGCCCAAATTGTAGTGGGCAAGCGCATTGTCGGGCTGCATCTGAATTGCTTTCACGTATGCATCTTGTGCTTGCTGATAGCTCTTTTGATTGAGGAAAATGTTTCCGATGTTGATATATGCTTCAACGAGATTCGGGTTCATTTCCAGCGCTTTTTTGTATTGCGTGAGAGCGGCTGTCAATTCTCGGTTGCGTTCAAGCGCCAGACCAAGGTCGTTGTACGCATCGGCAGAACGCGGATTGTACTGCACGATCTGCTGATAGGCTTCAATAGATTGTGCGCGTTTTCCTTGCATCTCCAAATTTTCAGCCAGCAATTCCAAGACTTTCACGTCTTCCGGTGTTCTTTGCAAAAGCTGGCGGTAAGTGATTTCTGCCTTGTCTGCCGCGCCGGTCAACTGATTCAGATTAGCCATCGCCAGAATGGTATTTCTGTCGGTAGGTGAGAGTCCGAGCGCAGAATCGAGCGCAGAACGCGCGCCCGGATAGTCTTTCAACTTGATGAGCAAATTGCCCAGTTCGAGAAATGCAGCCGGATCCGATCCGTCAATGCTCAAGCCCTGACGGTAAAGTTCAACAGCCTGATTGAAATTTCCGCCCAGCAAATAGTTTCTTCCCAGGTTGATCATGGCAGTGCCGTCATTTGGATTGGCCGCAATTACGGCTTTGAATTCGTTTTCCGCATCAGTCAATTTGCCTTGCCTTTGCCTGATGATGCCCAGGTTGTAGTGGGCATTTACAAAGTCCGGCTTGATGCGAACGACCTGAGTGAATGATTCGGCGGCTCCATCGAGATCACCGGTCAGTTGCAACAGGTAGCCCATGCTGTAGGCGCTGTCCGAATCTTGAGGATTGAGCCTGAGGGCGGTGCGGTAACAATCGACAGCCTTGGAATACTCTTTTGTTTTTGTGAGAACATCGCCGAGCTGGGCGTGCCACTCGCTCTTGTCGTTTTTGAGGCGCAGCGCTTCGCGAAGCTGGCTGGCCGCATCCGTGTATTTGCCCTTCATGGACAAAGTGGTGGCGAGCAGTGCGTGCACTTCCGGCACATTAGGATCTATTCTTGCCGCGCGCGCAAATGCTTCACCTGCTCCATCGATATCTTTCTGCGAAAGCAAGCAATTTGCAAGGTTGTACTGCATCGAGAAGTTGTTGGGCTCGTGCGCCAGAATGCGCTTGTACTCCTGAGTGGCTGCGGCATACTGACCTTTGTCTTGCAGAGTCGCTGCCAACTGCGAACGTGCTCTTAAATGATCGGGATAATTTTCGACCACGCGGCGAAGTTCTGAAATTGCGCTTTCCAGGTTACCTTGGATGCGGTGCGCGATACCTAAGTTGAGGTAGAACAGCGGGATATCGGGGCGCAGTTTGATGGCTTCTTCGTACTGTTGTATGGCTTCTTCCAACTCTCCTTCGCTTTGCAAAAGAGTGCCGAGCGACTCGCGCGCGAATGCATCATAAGGACGAAGCGAAATTGCTCTTCTGTATTCGGCGATTGCGTCGTCTACATCGCCGTGCTGGTGAAGAACCGCAGCCAGACTCAAGTGCACCAGGGGATCTTGCGGGCAATTGAGGGCGAGCGACTTGAAGGCGCTGAGAGCGCTGTCCAGGTCACCTTTCTTGAAGAGGGTCACGCCTTGATAGTACTGATCGAGCAGCGCCTTGGGCATGCCGGGACTGTCTTTCTCCGCAGCCAGTGCTGCATTGCATCCTATTGCTATCGAGATTGCCAGTAGAACGGATAACTGCCTCACCTTTTCTCTCCTTAGCGCCATTTGACAACGCCCAGCACAATTGAAATCAATCGGAACGCACTCAGGGTCACAAGCTCACTATTATGACCGATGCTACTTGGCTAGGGAACCTACGATCTTTATATAGAAGAGTTTCTACATATTGTCGGGCGTGACAATATGCTTCTGAAAACTCATTAGTAAAAACTGCCCTGAGCCGCCCGCCGACCCACCTGCATAGGTTTGGCTGAGGCGCGGTTTTCCTTATTGGACACTTTGTCGATTCGGGCGGTGTAAAAGTCAAGATGTGCTTTCTAGTAATAGCCCACAATCAAGTAATGATGGCTTTTGCGGCGGTTTGTTCCCACTAAAAACATGCAAAAGGCAGATTTTATGTGGCTTTCCAAAAAAAGATTTTGTTTTTTATCGCCTGAATGGGCTCAAAATCGATCTCCCAAAAATGCGCCTGTATATCTTGGATATCCTGCGCTGGGCAAGGCTTTGCAGGTGCTGGTTGTCAAGGTTTCGTAATCTTTCTTAGACAAGTTGGCTAATAACAGGCATCGTTTTTTGGACAGGTTGCACATTGTCTGGAATGCGCCATCGGGTGTACATTTAGAGTAGATAACGGAAGTGAACCGGCATCCCGAGCGCAGATCGCTGCGTCCGCATGCGCGCTCACGTATTTTGACCCGTTTTCTGGACCCATCCTAAGTATCCTAAGTAGGAAGCAGTCCTTTTATGCGTAAGCTACGTAAAATCAAAACACCATTCAGTTAGCGTAGCCCAATTTGGCGGGGCGGCATATCTGC
>JADYYD010000377.1 GCA_020853845.1 Candidatus Melainabacteria bacterium | reverse complement strand
CGTGGTATCGGACCGACTTATGCGGACAAGTGCGCGCGCTCCGGCATCCGCGTCGAAGACCTGCTTGACGAGAAGGTTTTGAGATCCAAACTGGAATGGATGATTCCGAGAAAGAACGTCATTCTGGAACGTCTCTACAATTTGCCGCCGCTTAAGGTTGAAGATGTATTCAAGCAATATGCCGACTACGGAAAGCGCATGGCTAAGTACGTTTCCGACACCGCCGCCATCATTTTCAATTCAGTCGGTCAAAAGAAAAACATTCTATTTGAAGGCGCACAAGGAACACTGCTCGATCTCGATCACGGCAGCTACCCCTATGTCACCAGCTCCAGCCCGACTGCAGGCGGCGCCTGCATCGGCGCCGGCATCGGACCGACAATCATAGACCGCGTCATCGGCGTTTCCAAAGCGTACATGACTCGCGTCGGCGAAGGTCCTTTCCCGACGGAGCAAGAAGGCGAAGTCGGCGATATGCTCAGACAAATCGGCAAAGCCTGGGCGGAAGTCGGCGTCACCACAGGACGCCCGCGCCGTTGCGGTTGGTTCGATGCAGTGCTCGGCCGTTATTCTGTAAGAATCAACGGACTCGATTGCCTGGCTATCACCAAACTCGACGTCCTCGACGAATTCGACGAGATCAAAGTTTGCAACGCCTACAAAGACAAAACCACGGGCGAAACATTCAAAGAACTTCCGTCCATCGGCAGCTCCTTCAAAAATATGGAGCCGATTTACGAAACATTCAAAGGCTGGAAATCATCCACGAGCGACTGCCGCAGCTACAAAGATCTGCCGGTTGAAGCCCGTAAATATCTCGACTTCCTGGCTGATGAACTGGATGTATCAATCGCCATCGTGAGCGTCGGACCTCAGCGCGATCAAACAATCGTTATCGAAGATCCGATCCACGGACCGAAGAGAGTTCTCACCCGCAGCACATAAACCGCGCTGTTGAAAACGTTCTAAAGCTTGACAGGGGGCGGCGAAAGCTGCCCCTTTTCGTCAGATTAGTTCTTCGGCTTTGTACTGAAACCACTGAATAATCTGGACAGATTCGTGCGCAACTGATGCTTCCACAAACCGGCCAGGTCGTTTTTCTTCGCTTTCAAGCGCTCTATACCGGCAAGTGCCGTCACCGAATCCGGGTCGGTCTCCAGCACTTTTTTGTAGCAAATCATGGCGCCGTCATAATCGCGAAAAGAATTCTCCTTCACACGAGCCAGCTTGTTGAGCCCTTCTACTGACTCGGGCTCATACTGAAGAAGTCTCTCGAGCGAATTGCGTGCATCATCATTGCGTCCTAAAAGAATGCAGATATCGCTTTTCTCGATCAGCCAATCATGCTTGTGCGGATTGAGCTGTATCGCTTTGTCGATATGCTCGAGGGCGAGACTTCCCTGACCGCGTTCTCTGTATATATTGGCAGCCATGAAATGCACCTGGGCATCGTTTGGATCGCCATGCAGAAGCCGCTGCAACTCCTGCTCCGCCTCCAGCAAAAGGCTCTTGGCCATCAAGATGCGCACCAGAAGCAGACGTGCTTCGGCCGACGACGGATTGCGCTTCAATGCCTCACGTGCATAAATCATGGCGTGGTTAGCGTCTTCGCGCGCCATGTAGGCCCTGGACAGCTCTATGTATGCCGAGACGTTCCCCGGCTCGAGCGCCAGAACTTTGTTGTATTCATCGATTGCACGCGGCAACAAGCCCATTTTTGCGAACAAACGGCCGGCGCTCTTGTGCACCTGCGGGTTTTTGGGATGTGCCTCCAACAATGGTTCGAGGACCTTTCGTGCTTTGTAAAAGCTGTGCGCCTGCGTCAATTCGTCCACCGTCTTTAGTTCGGATGAGAGCGCAGCGGCGCCCGCCTGAACCGTTTTCGACGTTTTTTCTGCCGGAGTTGCGGCCACAGACGGCAAAATAAAAACCATAAGGGCGCAAGAAAGCAAAAACACGGGCGCTGAACTGCGCACTGCCGAAGCTGTGAAGCAGCGCCGGCGCTTGCATTCCGGCAATGCGCCCAGGTTAGATCCCGGCTCGATTATTTGAGTGACCATATTTATCGCGAACAGCTTTGCAAGCTTGACTAAAAAATTCCGTATTTCTTGTCTCTCGAGAGACATCTAGTGAGCATGTTATCAAATAGGGAAGAAAGAAAATATGACGGCAGAGCTTACCAAAAGAGAAGCTAAATCCAAGACGGTATCGAGGGACGTGCAACTCCAGCACACCACGCTCCTTATCGCGGCGACTTTTGCCGGTAGCCTTATCATCGCGCTGTATGTACTGGGTGTCTGCGCACTCAATCAACAGCACAAGGATTCCAACTCGCTCGATCGCGCCGCTTATATTGCCGCCCGCTCCCTGCAAGAAATTACGGCTTCGCATCCAAGTTTGGGCAAAGTGGGGCTGGTCGACTTCGCGCCGCCGCAAGAAATTTCTTACGCAGAAAAGAAAAAGCAATTGCGCATTATCGGGCTCAACACTCTTTATGCAACCCTCCGCGTCGATGCCTTAATCGCGCACCACCTGCAAAACAGATCGCTGATCAATCTCAACGAGCATGATTTCAAAATCGCAAAGCAAGTGGAAGGTGAATTGACTCGTCGCATGTTTGCCGCAGTAGAGCAAGTGCCCGAGCAAGATCCGGGCATCTCCGAGCCGCAGCAAGCGGCGCGGCAGTTGATATCGGCCGAAGACGACAGTGGAGACGATGGTGGAAACTCATCACACAGTGATTCGATTTTGCAAGATGTCAGCCAGGTGCTTTCGGATGACATAAAAGGGCGGGGCACAAACCTCGTCGACGTGCGCATTACGCTTGGCGGCGTCGAGCCCGGACGACTGAGCACTCAGACATATGCACCACTGGAAGAAAAAGACCAAGACTATGTCAAAGACGGCATGTACAAATCAGGCGTGCCGATTGCCATGCCGGACGGAAGGACGATTTACTTTCACGGACAACCGCACGCAACGAGGATAATCGATCCATCCTGGTTCAATTCACAGATAAAAGGCAGCGCACCATCTGCAGTGCGTGTGGATGCGGTATACGAACGCCGCAAAGAGGGCGGGCAGAAAGAAAAGTTTGTAAAAACCGCATGCGCAGCGGTTGGTGGCGAGCCTGTCTATCCCAGGGCATCGGCCTTTGTCGTCAATTTTCCTCACGGCAAACCGAATCAATTTGACAATCTCCTGGACATTCTCAATTTCAAGCACTGGGAATCTCAGGGTGAATGGCAGCAAGTCGTCGGCACCGAAGTGCCCGGCAAAGGCAGTCTGGCTCCGCCGATCGAGGCGATATCCGGCGGGCTTACACCGAGCGACGCACTTGCGCACGCAGTGTACGACTGGCTGAAGCAAATGGGCCCCCTGGTCGAACCTCAAAATTTCTATGTCATGCTCAATCAGTCTTTTGCCAAAGCCACCCACGACGCTTCGATAGACAGCACCAGTGCGCAAGCAAACAGTTGTCTGGCTGTAGATACAGGCACACGTGAGTATGCCCTGCTCAATCAAACCAATCCGGACGGACCGGGGCAGTTTGCAGTCGCTCAGTGCTTCAACATTCGCGATCAAAGAATCGCTCGCGAAAAAGTTCCACCCCCTTCAGCCCTGCCTCTTGTCGTCGACGGCTCCGGAAAATGTGTTCTGGCGGGAAAAGACAAATTCGACAGAGAATTGCTGAAGGATTTTCTCTCCGCTGTTTATGAAACAAACCTGGCCGCTCTCGAATCGCTCGAGACTTCCAAGCAGATGGCAATCAGAGCCAAAGCCGCACTGAAAGAAATAGATCAAAAGATGTATTTCGAGCGGCAAGAATTGACGTCGGTCTCGGCTCGCATGCATAGAATTCGCAGCTTGCTCAATTTCGATGTCGATGATTCGTCAAAGGCGTTTGGTCCGCTGAAACAGAAGGACACTGAGAACTTGCGCCAGTACGTTCTGGCGAGGAAACGTTCGGATGAATTGAAACAGTTTCTCATTGCGGACAAAGAGCAGCGCGACAGATACAGAAAGTTGAACGATTGGGCGAAGCTTGTCGCACTTAACGCCAACAAGACCGGCATAACCACTTACGATTTATGCGTGCATTCGAACCAGATTCTGGTCAATGGTCTGGCGCGCACGCAAGCACCGTCGCGCGGTTTTCTTTTAGGCGGTCGCTTTGTCTTCCTGCCGCAGCCTGTGCCGATTCAGGAAGAAGAATTCTTCTTCACCGAAGAAGAGCGAAAAAACAAATCCGAAACAATTCCATCCAAACCAGTGAAAGGAGAGCTCAATACCGACTGGACTAATCCGGATATGCGCATTGTCGCCGAATCGAGCGAGCTTATGGAAACCGGCAATAAGACTATATTTGTGGATGGGCTTCCGCTCAAACTTTATTGGTTGCAAACAAGAGAATTACCATCTTGGACCAAAGTTACGTTCGTTATCGACTCGACCAGATTGATCGAGCCGGAGGAAAAACGTAAAGAAAGATTTGCGGTGAAAAAAACGGCGGCGAAACCGGCGGCACTGAAGGAAAGCGCCCAGCAACCGGCTTTGACAGCTTTCAAAGATTACGCGTTCGGCAATATCCGCATGCCCGCGGGTCAAATGATGTATTACTGCGCCAACGCTGTGAAAACAGGAGGCGCGCCACGCGTGAGTTGGTCAGTGGCGATTAGAGACTTGATTTCTTCAAGAAGCGAAGGCACGATGGGCGAGCCGGTCTCAGTGCCGGACGGAGATTGGCGCCCGGCAACGTCACGCAGTGGCGAAATTCCCGGGCTGGCGGGCGAGTTTCAATTACGCACGCCGTTGCCGTTAACCGACCTCGGTCAGTCCGGGTCATATTTGACCAATCCGCTCACAGGACAGCAGATCCCGCAAATTCCGCCGCTTCCGTCCGAGATGCT
>JADYYD010000376.1 GCA_020853845.1 Candidatus Melainabacteria bacterium | reverse complement strand
GCACCTACGGCAGCGGTGGCTCTGGAGAAACTGAAAGCGGGAAATGTCCGCTATCTGAGCGGCAAGTCCGCTGTGCCCCGCATCGATGCCGAGCGCCGCGAAACCACCGCCACAAAAGGGCAACGCCCGATCGCTACTATTCTGGGCTGCTCGGACTCTCGCGTGCCTCCGGAAATAGTTTTCGACCAGAAATTCGGCAATCTGTTTGTGATTCGCGTGGCGGGCAATGTCACAGGCACATCGGAGGTCGCCTCGGCGGAATTCGGAACGCAGTATCTAGGAACGCCGCTGGTTGTAGTTCTCGGGCATTCGGCATGTGGAGCGGTTCAAGCTGCAGTCGAAAGAACACAGTTGGACGGCAAGCTGCCGAAGCTTGTAGAACTCATCTTGCCGGCTGTCGATAACGCACGAAAGAGCCATCCGAAAGCAGCCGGGCAGGAGTTGTTGGATGCTTCGGTTGAAGCAAACGTGCGGCATCAAATCGCAGAACTGAGCAAAAGCGATGTGATAAAGAAAGGCATCGACTCGAAGAAAGTGATGATTGTCGGCGCTATCCGCGACATCCAGAGCGGAAAGGTCCGCTGGTTATCCCCATAGGTGGCTTGAATTCCAAGCCTTAAAACGTATTAAAATAAGCAGCCTCATCACACATAAATCGAGGTTGTCAATCATGACCAAAGGTAAGGGCGCTGACAAGCTGTATGCCTCTCGTTTGGATCTGAGCGAAAAGGTCCGCGGCGAGATGGTTCAGTTACTCAACGAATCACTGGCATCCACGCTGGATCTCTGGACGCAAATCAAGCAAGCGCACTGGAACGTCAAAGGCAAAGAGTTTTATCAATATCACTTGTTGTTCGATCAAATTGCCGGCGAAGTGTACGAATACATCGACATGGTTGCTGAAAGAATCACGGCTCTCGGCGGCGTCGCCAACGGAACCGCTCGCATGGCCGCCGAACATTCAGCTTTAAAAGAATACCCAAGCGACCTCGTTCAAGGTGAAGAGCATGTAGCTGCCCTGGCAGACAGGCTGGCGCTTTACGGCAAGCATGTGCGCGCGGGCATCGAGAAAGCCGGTTCGGCCGATGCCGACACAGCCGACCTTTACACAGAAATTTCGCGCACGATCGACCAACGCCTCTGGTTCCTTGAATCAATTCTCGTTGGCAGCAAATTCGAAGCAAAATCAGGAGAGCTGGCCGGTTCGCGCCACTAAAAGCGACGGCAAGCGAAGCAATTGAATAACAAAGCAAGGACGACCAGGTCAGGCGTGCAGCAATCAATGGTGCGCAGGGTCGTCCTCGTTTTTGTTTTAAGCGCAGTCTTCATCTCGCCCGCCGCCCTGGCTGAGAGTTATGACGATGTCTTCTATGATGGTTTGATCTTAAAATCGAAAAGACAAAACAAGCAAGCGATCGAATGTTTTCAGCGCGCGCAGAAGTTGCGACCAAACGATCCTGAAGCGTATGCGCTGGAAGCCCTGCTGCAGCTCAGAATACGCAACTTTAAAGAGAGCGAGAGACTGGCGCGACAGGTCGTAAAAATGGACAAAGAGCATGAGCAGGGCTGGCAGTATCTTGCCAATTCCGTCATGTTTCAAAACAGGCTCGAAGAATCGATTGCATTGTGCAAGAAATGCCTTGCGTTGAACCCGCAAAACAAATGGTGTTTGAGCTACATGCGCATAGCGCAGCGCAAAGCGAATTTGCCCATAACTGATATTTACGCAGGACAAATTGGCGAAGATCGTCCAGCTATGCAGCAAATCAGCAAGGACCTGCAAGAACAAAAGTACGATGACGCGCTCAAGATCGTCAACAAACACATTGCAAAGTATCCAGATAATGCAAGCGGCTATCTGAAGCGCGCTTATATTTACGAAGGCATGCACCGGCGGGATCTCGCGATCAAGGACTATGACAAAGTCATTTCTATGTATCCGTGCCAACAAGAAGCTGTGGACTTGCGCTCGCAGGCGTTTCAGGCAAACAAGCAAGCCGGCAAAAGTCTCAAGGACTTGATCAAATTAGTGCGCGAGGATCCGGACCACTGGAGCACGCGGTTCAGATTGGCGTACGCGTATGTAGATGCAGGAAACTACAAGGCGGCCGAAAGCGAATATACAGGCTTGTTGAAAGTCTACCCGAATTCGCTTGAAGGCTTGTCGGGGCGCGGCGAAGCTCATTTGCGAGCCAAAGAATATAAACAGGCGATTGCCGACTTTTCAGCGGCGATCAAAAATCATCCAAGCCGCAGTGCCAGCGTGTATTACAAACGTGGACTGGCGTATGAAAAGCTGGGTGACAAAAAGAAAGCGGAAGCAGACATCGCCCTCTCGAAAAAAATGGGCTACGACCCGAAAGAGTTTTAGCGCAAAAAACGCTTGCTAAATGTCGGTCGGATAGGCAATCTCACGCAATCTGCGCTGCTCTTCCACAGGTTCTTCAACCTTCAGCGACAGCGTGATCTTCTTTGTCATATCCGCGCTTATGCTCAATTGACGAATTGTTTTTGCGTCGTAGGAGCCATCCTGGGGCGGTGCAAAACGGAAGATATAAACGCCGGAAGGCAGGGTCAGCCGGCAAATACCGTCGTCAGGCGTGATGTAATAACCTTTGGGCATGCCGGCTTGGTTGAATTGCTGTCTTTCATTTTCGTGGACATTTTCATCGTCGTCGGGCAGCTCGGTATCATCATTGCCGTATGGCGCGTATGAAACTCTGCAGCGCGGAACGGCATGTCCATCTTCGCCTTGAACCTCGAACCTGACATTGCACCACCCGTGCCAGGTGATGTCCACATTGAGAGGCTCGTGCTCGATTTCTACCATTCGAGCATTGACAAAGTCTTTATGCACTACCAACCAATAGCTGCCCGGCGAAAGAAAAATGCAATAGCGGCCGTCACCATCGGTGATACCGCTGGCAAGAGCGCGGGTCGACTTATCGGCGTCCAATTGCTTTTCGGAATCAGAATAAACGGAAACGCGCACGCCCGGTCTTGCCTGACCTTGCTCGTCGGAAACGCGCCCCTGAAGAGCCGTTCCATTCTGCAGTTTGACCTCCACATGAGTATCGCCACCGACAACGATCATCTTTGTCCATGGTGCCAAACCGTTATGTTCTTGCTCGTTGATGATAATTGTCGGCGCATCTTTAGGATGCGCGGTCACAACCAATTTGTAATTTCCGCCGGGCACAGCGGCTGAAAAATGTCCGTTGGCGTCGGTGCGCGCCAAAAATTCCGTCTTTCTGTCGGCAGCGCGAATGCGCACGAGAGCCTGCGATAGAGGCGCATCTTCATAAAGAACTTCGCCTCTGAGGCGATGACCTTCGCTGACTGTGAATTTTTGAAATACGCTTTCACCGACGGTGATATCAGTTTCCTTCGTCGAAAAAAGCGCAGCACCGTCGTCGGGTTCGATAATTACATCATAGTGACCAGGCGAGACGAGAGTGCGAAAACGCCCGAGAGAATCAGTCAAGCAATGACCGGTCAAATCGAGTTCCTGCGCCAGCATTTTGTCTTTGAAGTCCATGGAAGAGCGTGACGGTGTCACTGAGACATGGGCTCCGGCGACAGGCTGACCGAAGATATCGTGCACTTCGCCGTCCATTGGAACCAGAGGCGGCAGCTCCAGATCCAGTTCGTCATCATTGCCGAAGTTCACAACCTGCACAGTGGTGCTGACGAATGAATGCGAAGGGTCAGTATTCATGGGCGGCTCGAAAGACTCTTGCTCTTCGTCGTCTGCCAAAATCTCGTCTTCGAGTTCTTCCTCTTCTTCGGTGCGATCGATTTTGGTGGCACGAGCGGCGACATGGTATTTGCCGCGGGGCAAGACCAGACTGTAATTGCCTTCTTCGTCCGTCTTGGCGGAAGCTTTATAGGAAGAAGGTTCGATGCCGAGCGCCACAACCTCGCAGCGCCTTACCGACTCGCCTGCCGCTGATGTGACGCGACCGTTGAGAATGCAGCCGGTGGTGAGATTGATATTGCAATTGGTGTTGCTCAAAACGCGAGCTTCAGTAATCGCTTGCTTGAGGAATCTGGTCGATGGATCCGGGCTTACCTCGAGCCTGTAGAGCCCAGAGCGAACAGCAAAACTAAACTCACCGCGCGGACCGGTGCGTTGCTCCGAAACCGGAACATCCCCGCCATTGCCGTTTCCCGAGCTTATTTGCTGATAGACATCATAGACATGCACCAGCACGTTTTGCACCGGCAATCCCTGGTGACGTATGTGTCCAGCCAGATTGAATGTCACTTCGGTAGATGCCAAGAGAACCTCGTTTTCTCCACGAACTCTCACCCACGGCAAGATTTTACCGTTAAGTCGAGATAATTCATACCTCAAGATGGGCATCATTGCCCAAATCTATGCTGTCGATAGCCCGACGATACCGCTCGGAGGCTAAACGCATATCGGAAAAACAGGTCTTTTGAAAATCCTGTCAAGCCTCTGCATTGGATAGATAGCTGTCTTCTACAGAAGCATATCCAAAGTGCTGCATTGTTTCTTTGACGGCGGCAAACGATCCGCAGATGACTATAAACTCATCCTTGTCACGCCTGTCTCGGGCGGCATCCACCGCGTCGGCAATTGAGGCAAAACTTTCTGCAATAGCGCCTAAGTCGCTCAACCAGCCAAGCATGTGTTCCTTGCTGTGACTGGATCGGCGGCCTTGAGCTTCAGCAACGAAGACCCTTTCGCCCGAGCGAACCAGGCAGGCCAATAATCGTTTTGCGTCTTTACTTTCAAAACACGAAACTACAAAAAGCGGCCGTTTTTGCGGCTGAAGCTGATCGAGAGAAGCTCGCAAAGCCTGCGCCCCAGACGGATTATGGGCACCGTCCAGCAGCAGATCCCCTTCAGGCAAATATTGCAATCTTCCGGGCCATCTGACGTTTCTCAACGCCGCGCTTAATGTTTCAACATCAAAGCCTTCAATCGTATCGATGAACTCCTCAGGTCCAGCCGGCATTCTCGGCTCGTCGTCACCCTCAACGCCCGAGTGTTTCGCCCCGCAATTATCAACCCCTCCACTGGCTAAAGCGCATTCGGCGGTAGCGAGCAAAGCCAGCAATCCGTTGGAGAGCTGATGCGGCCCCTGCAATGAAAGATTGTCCGAAAGCAGTTTTAAAACAGGTTCTGCCGATGCAGATCGAAATTTTCTGGAACCGGCGTAAAGCTCAATTTCATTTTCGGCAGTGACGGCATACACCAGACTGGCTTTCTCCTCAGCCACTCGAAGAACCTCATCAAGAGCGGCTCCCTGGCAGGCAGTTATGACTGAAATTCCGGGCTCGATAATGCCTGCTTTTTCAAATGCGATTTTCTCGACTGTGTCGCCTAGCAAATGCGTATGGTCGAGGCTGACGTTGGTGATCACCGTCACCCAGGGATTGGTGCGCACCGTTGTCGCATCGAATCTGCCTCCCAGTCCGACTTCCATTACCGCTAAATCGACATTGCACTCGGCAAAATACATGAAGGCAATGACGGTAAGAAATTCGAACCAGGTCAGAGGACCCATATCGGGATAATCTTTGCCGAACTTCTCGGACATGCCGCGCAGTCTGGTGGCAAGTCGTGCGAAATCCTCATCGCTAATGGCTTTTCCATCGACGTGAAAACGCTCGTTCCAGCGCAAAAGATGTGGACCGGTAAAGCGTCCGACTTTATACCCGAGCGCGCGCAAAACGCTGTCGGCGATGGCAACAGTCGATCCTTTGCCGTTGGTGCCGCCTATATGAATGCAGGGCACGTCAGCTTGCTCCGGCATCAGGTCCATAAAACGACTGATTCGATCGAGAGTCGGTCGAGTCAGTGTGGGAGCCAGGCTCTCAAGATATGCTTTCGATTCCAGGTAATTCATCGAAACGCTTTCAACAGCAATAGCTTTGCGTGCTCAAGATACAAAAATACAGCCCGATGTATGAAAAACGTCGGGCGGCAAATTATAACCATAAATGAGCAAATGTTTGATGCTATTCTCAAACGGGCTTCGGAAACAGCAAAGGGGACCACTGGTGACCTTATTTACGCACGAACATACGTACAAAAGCGAACGCATTCACGAGGGGCACATTATCAATTTGCGTGTCGATTACTTGCGCCATCCCGAAGGCAAAGAAGTGATGCGCGAGCTGGTTGAGCACAATGGTGGCGTGACGATATGCTGCAAGCCGGACGAGCATTCCGTAGTGCTCATAAAGCAGTATCGCTACTCGGTGGATGAGGTGCTGTACGAACTGCCTGCCGGCCGCATTGAGAAGAACGAAGATCCACTGCCCGCCGCGGTCCGTGAATTGACTGAAGAGACCGGCTATGTGGCGAAAAACTGGCGGGAATTGGCGCGCATTTACACCGCGCCGGGCTTTTGCAACGAGCTGCTTTACATGTACGAAGCTACGGATGTGACTTTTACCGCGCAAGCTCTTGACGACGACGAGGAAGTCGAGGTCATTGTCATGTCTCTTACCGACGCCTGGCAGCTAGTCCTGGATGGGAAAATTCGGGATGCTAAAACAGTTGCGGGTTTAGGGCTGTTAAATCGTAGCTAATCAGAAAGACAGCCTACACTCCTTAAAAGACCTCTTCTCCAGTCCCATCAATTCGGGACCGGCTTGGTATACTAAATCCGCAATTTAGTAGGTTCGAGTGCCCGACAACGTGGCCAAGAGGTAGCAATGACACCGAAGAAAGTCGAAAAGAAAGACGGTCCGAATCTTCCGCTGGCAGCAATGTGCATCATGGCACTAGCTGGTGCAGTCGTGGTCGGGTTCAGCTTCGAGGTGATCAAGGTCTACCCGCTGCCCGTCAGTGTTGACCCTTACTTCGGCGGATGGACCGGCGCGGCATGGGGCGCGGTTGTAGGCGCAGTTTGCGGACTGGTGCTCGGTTATCTCACAGACGATAGCTACTTCCAGAACAACTAAACCAGAACATATAACAAGTTCGGTCGTTTTTCAGAATGTTTCAGCAGCGTTGCGGCGCCGCTATTTCAATATCGGCTTCAAACCGTCGACAATCACGCCAGCGAGCTTTCTATGCCCGGCGGGCGAAAAGTGCGAGCGATAGTACAGCGGGCTCGGCTCCATTGGCGCCAAGAGCGGAAATTCTGAATGCGCATCAATGACTGTGAAGCCTTCTTCTTTGGCCAACTGTTTCAAGCACTGAATTTCTCTGATGTAGAAAACCATGTTGTCCGGCGCCGGCAAAGTGACAACAACCAGCTTCGAATCTGCTTTCCGGCATGCCAGATTGAGCATTCTGAAAATCCGTCCGGCGATTAGCGCATCTGCAGAAGCAGCATTGTGGAGCATTTTGTATTCGTTGCTCGAATCGGCTCCAGAAGCGGGATTGGCGGGAGACTGAACTTTCAGAGTCCACGGCCACATACTCTCATGAGAGACTTGCTTGTCGAGCGCGCGAACTTCTTCCTGAACTTTTCTCCTCGTTGCCTGATAGTCACCAAATGCGGTGAGGCTTACTTTGCTCATTGCATTTTCATAAGCGCGTTCGAACGGTGAAAAGATCTTTTCTAGAATATTCACGTACCACTTGCTGGAGTTGCGCAGCATGAAATCGTCGGCAGAGAGCGCTTGAAACAGATGGCTATTGCGGCGCCACCACTCGCTGGAGATAAGATAGCGAGCACCACTGGTGTAAAGCCACCCATCAAGGAAGTTGTAGTCAATCGCCATGTCGCCTTTATTGTTCATGGAAACAGTAGGCGCCGGCAAGGTAGCTGTGCCGAACTTGGGAATGTTTTCCGACGAATCGAAGATGTGATAAACCACCACCGTAACATCCGGCGCGTAGGGGCGCACGCGCGTCAGGTATTGAACAAAATATTGAACGAGCCCATAACTGGACATGCCGAAATTGATCGTTTCAAATCGTTTTTGCTGCTTCTGCGGCGTTTCAGAAGGCAGCGTGGTGCCATCGGCAGCGGCAGCGTTTAGCTGGTCTTCGACCAGTCGCACAAAGGTGTCGGCGATGTTGACTTGCAGCGCTTGCGTTTTCGAATCGCCAATAAAGGCAATGCGTTTCACACCCTCGGGTTTGGCAACTTGATGTTCCACATCACGCAGACCTGCTGACGAGATCTTGTCGCGGGAAAATCCTTCGTGCCGGAAATTTACCCACTTATTTTCGAGATGGGTTATCCCTAATACAGGATCGACCTTGATGTACTCGTCATCACCCAGACCAACCGCGCCAAGAACAAACTCAGCGCACAAAATCATGGCGGCGAAAATTATCGTCACCGAAGGAATAAGCAGAAGCGTTGCGAGAATTTTCGGCGAAAGCTTCGGTGGACGTGACGGCGCTGGACGTGATGCTCTTCTGTCGAGCCTGACTTTTGTCGGCGTCGTTGTAATTACTTCTGGATCGTAGATGGTTGTTGGTGACATATTTCTAGAACTGGAAGTAGATGAAGGGTTGAACTTCGCCGCGGCAAAAGGCTAGAAGCACGAGTGCGATGAAAAACGAGATGGAAAGGTTTGCCATCGCCGGCAGTGGCACCGCAAGCGACAGTGCCGGAGGTCCGGCAAAAGATTGAAGATCTAAACCAGGGAATGCGTGAGATCCGATGTTGGAGCCGGAAGACTTTTTCTCCATCTGCTTTATCACGGCGCCACTGAAGAGGATCAAGAGATAGACGCAAACAGCGGCGGGCACGGGCGAATTGAAGAAAGCGTGCGCGACTTCGCATTCGATGTTTGCTTGTCTCAGGCAGAACATCGCGGAGAAAACACCGATCGCCTCAGGCAGTGTTTTTGCACGGAAGAAAACCCAACCGCACAGCACGGTGACAAAAGTAAGCACGTGTGCGCAAGCGATGCCGTAAGGCGAGTTCGCCGCCCGAGCAAGAGAGGGCGCCTTTACCAGTTGCTTATCCCAGAATCTGTTAATCGCCAAACCGAAGCCATGGAAAAGTCCCCACAAGACAAAGGTCCACGAAGCACCGTGCCAGAGTCCTCCCAATAGCATCGTCGTGATTAGATTCGCCGAAGTCTTAGCTTCTTTTCCTCTGGAGCCGCCCAATGGAATGAAAAGATAATCGCGCAGCCATGTTGAAAGGCTCATGTGCCAGCGATGCCAGAACTCGCGCAAGCTGGAGGCGATATATGGCATGTTGAAATTTT
>JADYYD010000375.1 GCA_020853845.1 Candidatus Melainabacteria bacterium | reverse complement strand
GAGTGATTACTACTATGAAGAAGGGGTTTGCAACCTTACTTACCGCATTAGTTGCCGTAAGTGCGAGCACCTTAGTCAATACGTCTGCTGCTTATGCGCAGGGTGCTAGTAATGTCAGCGAACTGACTGATGTTGTTGGAAATGAATGGGCATACAATGCTCTCAAGGAGCTCGTAAATAGCCCTTGCCACATCCTCGTTGGTTATCCCGACAGAACTTATCGTGGACAAAAATCCACCACACGTTTTGAATTGGCTGCGGCGCTTTATAAATACGAGCAGTGCATTACCGAAAGGCTTGCACTCAAAGCTGACAAAGCGGATTTGGAAAAATTTGCTGCCTTGTTGGAAGAGTTCCGTGGTGAACTCAACCACTTGAAGGCTCGCGTAGATAGCCTCGAAGCTAGAATGCGCGCTGTTGAAGAAAAGAATATCGAGCAAGACATGAGACTTGCTTATGCTGAGCGACAAAAGGGCTTCCTCTGGGAGCGCGTGGTAAAGGGAACAGCGATCGACGTACGTGATATTGGTGTCGGCGTGTACCGTGGTGCACGTGGAATCTACCAATACTTGTTCTAAGAACGAAAAGATTCTCTCTACTCGCTTAGATCTGATCTACAGGAACTCCCGGCAGTCAATGCTGACGGGAGTTTCAGCTTAGCTATAGGAATTTGTCAAGCGATAGGGCGCTCAAATCACTGGAAATGAGCGCCCTTCCTGTGTTTGGTTTGATGTCAAGATGCGCGATCCACTGAGTTATCTGCCTGAAGGCGCCGGTTCGAAAGAACTTCGCTTTGCGCTCGGCGTGTGTCATCGAGCCGGTTCTGTTGTCATGGAATTTTTCGACCGCAATATCGAGGTCGAGGAAAAATCCGACGGAACGCCGGTTACATTGGCTGATAAAAAATCCGAGCGCCTGATCCGTGAATCCATAGCTGCTGAATTTCCCGCCGATGCAATTCTTGGTGAGGAAGAAGGTGGCGATGAC
Organism: Candidatus Melainabacteria bacterium; assembly: GCA_020853845.1. GTDB lineage: Bacteria > Cyanobacteriota > Vampirovibrionia > Obscuribacterales > Obscuribacteraceae > QKMZ01. Next base: position 6,033 of record JADYYD010000375.1, on the reverse strand, counting down.
TCGCCCCTTACGAATGGCCGGCGTTGGATAATCGATCCGATTGACGGTACTTACAACTACGCGCGCGCCGTTCCGATCTTTTCGATACTGCTGGCGCTTGAAAACAATGGCGAGATAGTTCTTGGCGTAGTCTGCAATCCGGCGGTTGACGAGATTTTTTGGGCGGAAAAAGGCGGCGGGGCTTTTAGAAACGGCAAAAAAATCAAAGTCTCGGAAATTTCTGAGATGAAAAACTCGCAGTTCAATTTCGGCGCCTTGAACCGGGTCCAAAAGCATGGTCTATGGGACCAATTTTCCAGGCTGGTAAAGGAAACCGCGCGCCAGAGGGGCTTTGGAGACTATCTTGGATTTGCTCATGTTTTCGAAGGCAAGGCCGAAGCGCATCTCGAGGTTGGTTTGAAACCCTGGGATCTCGCTCCCATGAAAATCATCGTCGAGGAAGCGGGCGGCGCTTTCTCTGACCTGGACGGCGGTAAGTCCATTTACACAGGAAGCTGTCTCATCTCGAATGGGCTTGTCCACGAGCAGTTTTTGGGCATATTGAAACGTTGAACCGCTTCTAACTGGCTAAAACAGCCAATTTTGACAACGGTCGGGGTAAAATTGCCCTCCGAGGGATTCCCATATGTTGAAGGCAGAATGGACAAAATCAATGCGGGCGCGAATGACGCTCGTTATGTCTTTGTCCAGCGTCGTGCCAGTGGTTATCTGCCATCTGATCGTTGTAGGCACGAGCGGAGCGCGTTTTAGCGACATTCTCTGGTACTTGCCTCTCATTCCAATCATCATCGTCATCAATTGGTTTCTCTCCGGAATTATTTTGATTCCTCTTCGCCAATTGCTGCAGGCGACGACCAAACTCGCCAACATGGACATTCGGCAACGGTTGGAAGTGGAGCCGAATGAATTGCTCGAAACTGCCGAGTTGCGCAAATCATTCAACAAACTGCTCAATCGTTTAGAAGAGTCGCTCAATATTCAATGTCAATTCGTCGCAGACGCCAGTCATGAATTGCGCACCCCGCTCACATCCATTCAGGGGTACACCAAACTGCTCTTGCGGCGCGGACAGAGCATCGATGGTCATTTGCTGGCAGAAGCATTGCAAACGATTTCAGATGAGTCAGGTCGCTTGATCCGCCTTGTATCAGACTTGCTGCAATTGGCTCGTGCTGATGCCGGACAAGCGATTATCAATCAACAAGAAGTGATCGATGCGCGCGATGTTCTTGCTTCGGTAGAGGATACGGTGACTGTGATTGCACCTGAGCAGATCGAAATTCAATTCATCATGCCCAGCCAGCCTATTTTTCTATTTGCTGATAGCGACCGGCTCAAACAAGTTTTTCTCAACCTCACCAACAACGCAATCAAAGCTACTCAAGCCGGCGGCAAGGTTACCGTTACTTTGCGCATGAGCAACAATCAGGCAATCGTGCGCGTGATTGATACCGGAATTGGTATCGCGCCTGCAGATCAGCAACGCATCTTCGATCGCTTTTACAGAGTCGAACGTTCGCGCGTTAAGAGCCGCATCTACGGTGGCGGTACCGGTCTTGGGCTGGCGATCGCACTGACCATCATCAAAGCGCATGGTGGCAGTATCGATCTCGAGAGTGAATTGAATAAAGGTTCGACTTTTACAGTGCGCCTTCCCATTGCTGATGAGAAGACGGGCAAGAGCGACACGGAAAAAAAAAGAACCGCCGAGCTGGCGAGACTGGAGAGTCAGAAAGATCAAAAGGACGGGAGCCAGAAGGAGAAGGACCAGACGACTCGGGAAAGGGAGCAGCCTAAAGAGGCTCGTGCTGCCGATTCCGGCGATGCCGGTTCGCGCACTGCCACCGCGGTGCAAGAAGACTAAAAGTCTCAGACCCATTTACCGGGTCTGCTGAGCAATGGAACGAAAACATATGCTGGATCGCTTAACAGCTTTGTTGAATCGGGAAAAATGGACTTATGCCGGAAGACGAAACAGAGCGATCACAACCGATTGAGCAGGGCGCTGAGAAAAAAGCGCTCAGCTCTCCTGATGCCAATGCTGCCAGAAATGCCAGTGGCTCGGAAGTCAGAGAAGTCCAAAGCACAAATCCGAATAGATTCGAGTCGATGACTAAGCTTCCTACCGTTAAGGAAGGACAAAGCCTTGCGGATGCAGAGGCTGAGTATAAATCTTTTGGTATTCAGATGAGCGATGGAACTGCAGTAACATCTGCATGTATTGAAGCCCCGGCAAAAAAGAAAGTTTCAGTAGATCCCCGCCCCTCCTTTGTCGAAGGGCTAAAGGCAGTCGGAAACGACGAAGAAGCGCAAGGACGTTTTTCGATCGAGTATATGGAGCGCAAAGGGAAAGAAGCACTCGCAGCACTGCAAAAGCCTGCTGGCGAGCAAGTTTTGATTGCGTCAAACATAACGCCGGCGGCGCCGAACCTTGAGCAATTGCAAAAGTACCCAGAGATAGTGAGCGATTCGCACGAAGAGAAGGTACCAAAGGTTGCTCAAAATGTTGAGTATGATGGGAGGCCGCTCACACTGACCTCTGTTCCAGATGGTCAAACCATTGAGACACTGAGAGGTGCAGGCATAGAAATTGCGATCCAGGCTTTTAAGTATGGTTTTGAGCATCCATACAGAGGACGCGAGCTAAGCTATATCGCCGCTATTCCATCTGAGTCATTTAGTCTGGCGTATGGTGCCTTTCCTGAGATTAAGAACGTCGGAAAGTTGATAGAGAAAGACGCAACGCAACTAATGAAGGCGATTATTGCCAACGAGCTTGATTACTACAATTGGAAAGACAGTCTTTCAGACTCCCTTGCGACAACGGCGCATGGGCATGGTTTTGGTAGAACGACCATAGGACACTCTCAGATTTCGCTCGAAGGTGTAAAGAGCTTAGCCTCTGATTTTCAAAAGGAAGTCGATAGAGGGAAACGAACAAGCAACCCTTTGAATAAGTATCTGAAAATGAACAACGAGCAGATCCTGGAACGCCTATCTAATCAGAAAGAGTTGCCGCTTTTGATCGCAGCTAACCTCGCTCACAATGTTGGCATGTACTCGCGAAATCATTATCCAATTAACCAACAGACTTTGGGTTATGGTTTTAATCCAGACTTGCCGCCTCAAAAGCCAAGGGAAGGGCATGAGATGATGCCCCCACAAGAACGATTGGATCAGTCAGAGCACGCGCGCAACGTTATGCTTTGGTTGCAGAAAGTACGCGCTGCAGAAATCGAAAAATAGCCAAAAAAGCTATGCCAACAAAACCAGCGGGAAATCCGAGCATGAGTGAACTTGCTGCTATCGCTTGCAGCGCATCAAAAGGTTCTGGCGCCTTTCCAAAAATCGAATAATTCTTGCCGATACCTTCTGTAAATTCTCCATACCCGAGCCAGGCACCGAATAAGGCAGCAAGTAGGAAGGGTACAGCGAAAGCAAGCAGCCAGGAGACGTATTGAGAGTTTTTCTTCTTTAGAGGTTCGGTTTGCATAGTGCTCAGTATAGAACGGTATCGCAGGATGAGGCTCGATTCTCTCAAATGCTGTAGGTAGATCAAGGGCAATCTGAGCGAACAAATTGACGAAAAACGAGGGCAGACTTTGAATGCATTATTTCGGCGTTTTGGATAAGCTGACAGAGGATCTGGAGCGCTATCAGCAATAAAAAAACGCACCGCGTGAGCAGTGCGTTTTTCGAATCTGTTTGTTTCGAAGAAACTAGGCAGTTGCTGCTGCTTCTTCTTTCGCTGCCGGTGCGGCTTCTGTGGCTGCAGCACCCGGTGCTTCATCGCCGCCCGATTTCTTGGCGACGACACGAGCAACAACTTCGTCTTCCGGATTGAGGATTTTGATCTTGTCGGAGATCTTCAAATCGGAGAAGTGGAGACCTTGATCGATTTCGGTGATCGTTGAAACATCGGCTTCGATGAAGTCCGGGATATCACCGGGCAAGCACTCGATTTCGGCGTCCTGGAACACTTCGATCAATTGACCGCCTTCGATGGTTACGGCGGTGGAAACACCGACGAACTTCAGCGGTACGGTCACTGTCAGCTTGCGGTCGAGCGCTACGCGATAGAGTTCGACGTTGAGCACTTCATGAGTGGTGGCTCTGCGTTGAACGTTGCGGATGATTGCGTTGACCGGTTTGCCTTTACCCATTTCCAGCTCAATCATGTGGGAATAGGCGCCTTTCGGCAGGCGTGAAAACTCTTTTGCGTCAATTTGAACGCTTTCGGACGGTTGGCCGGGACCATAGAGAGTCGCCGGAATTATCGCTTCGCGTCTAAGCTGTCTCGGCGTCTTTTCTTCGCGGCCAGCGACGGCTAACTTAATCTTCTCGACCATGACCAGAAAATCCTTATAAATACGTAAGCCTGAATCGGACACTAGACTCCCCGCAGCGCGGAGGAGTAAGAGCTGGGGTGCAAGGATTCGAACCTCGGAATGGCTGGACCAAAACCAGCTGCCTTACCGCTTGGCGACACCCCAATCTTAGCGTCGAAGGACCATTTTATTGAAATGCGCGCCTTTGTGTCAACGGCGCAGGGTTAGTTCGGTTACATGCTATGTTGAAGCAGTTCAAGGTTTTCGCCCGGCGCAGGGGCAATGCCATGCATCGCCCGGCCCGTTTCGGATTTGTTTGTCGAACTGCCACAGGTGGCTTTCCGACAGGAATTCACTGCCTTATCTGCTCGGCTTGCTGAACGAGAGCACGGGCAAAATCAAGCGCTGCCTTCGTATCGCCTTCTCCGGACGCCATCTGCGCCAGTTGCTTCAAGCGCTCGTCTCCCGCCAGTGCCCGCACGCTGACGCTCGTTTCCTTCTCTGTCTGCCGTTTTGCCACTTCAATGTGATTATCTGCCACGGCAGCAATAATCGGCTGGTGAGTAATGCAGAGGATCTGGTGCGACTTGGAAAGCACGCTCAGCTTGTCTCTTACGGCTTGCAGCGCCTTGCCGCTCATGCCCGTGTCGATCTCGTCGAAGATTACAGTCGGCACATAATCGCCGCGGGCGAATATCGACTTCACTGCCAGCATGATGCGCGACAACTCGCCGCCGGAGGCAATTTTGGCGAGTGATTGGGCCGGTTGTCCCGGGTTCGGCGCGATTAGAAACTCCAGCCGATCGATGCCTGAACCGGATGGCTCTGCCAACCTTTCGACGGCGATCTGGAACGACGCGCGCTCCATGCCGAGGTCTCTTAGCTCCTTTTCAACTTTCGACGCCAGGTCGGAAGCCAGCTTCTTGCGGGATACGGAAAGTACTTCCGACTGTTTGATCAGGCGCTCATTAAGGGCATCCGCTTCGGCCTTTATCTCCTCGATCTTCTCGCTCGAGCGAGTCAGATTGTCAATTTCCACTGCCAGTGAGTCGCGAGTGTCGATTGCAGCAGCAAGAGTTGGACCGTATTTCTTCTTGATGCCGGTGAGAACGGACAAACGATTTTCGATCTCGTTCAATGTCTCGGGATCGATGTCCAGGCTGTCGCGGTAGCGGCGCAACTCGGCTATCGCTTCTTCCAGGTGAAAGAGGCTGGTTTTCAAAGGCTCAGTCAGTGCCTGCAGCGTCGAGTCATAGCGCTCGGCTTTTTCTAAACACGCCAGAGCTTCTTGCAGGCTGTCGATGGTTGACTTTCCATTTGCTTCTTCCGAATCACCTTCGCCGTTGAGTAAACCACGGGCGGTGCTGACGGATTCTTCTAAAACTCTGGCATGAGCGAGCTTGTTATGGTCCTGTGAAAGGCGCTCGTCTTCTTCAGCGTCGGTTAGATTCGCCTCGCTCAATTCTTCCAGTTGAAATGTCGCGAAATCCAGGCGTCGAGTTCTTTCTTGCTCCGAAATTTCCAGTTCGGAAAGTTCGGCAAGCAATTCTTTTCTCTGTGCATATATCGTCCGAACCTCATCGATCATTTTTCGATGAGCATCGCTGCCGAGACTGTCCAGCATCTCCAACTGAGATTGCGGCGACATCAATGTTCTGGCTTCATGCTGAGCATGAACAGTGATGAGAAGCGAACGCAGTTCCTG
>JADYYD010000374.1 GCA_020853845.1 Candidatus Melainabacteria bacterium | reverse complement strand
CTGCACCCGTTTCAAATCAGTGTTCGATGACTATCGTCCTGCGGCTTGGCCAGCCGGCTCCGACAAACTTGCAGGGTGTGACTACATCAACGCGCGGTGCCGACATGTCTGTCGATTCTGCCAGTTCCAGCCTCGTTTGCATGCGCTTTTGAGAAACGATTTGCGCATGAAGACAGTTGTTGATTTGCGTGACGAACTCGGGAATCTCAGGTGAATCCAGGGTGCTGGCCGCTCTTTTGAACTCGGTGACGAAATTGTCGACCATTCCGATTTTGAGCAGGTCGGCCAGAATCTCGGGGTCATGTTTGTGGGTGTTTTTGAAGGCGTTCATTGAAAGTTGGAGCGGCAAACTGGGGTTTGATTTGAATGTTGGATATAGTATGCCCCCCGCAAATGCCCGTCCACCGTGGAATCACCACGCTTGATGCTATCCACGATTTCTATGAATGAGGGCGATACTACGGCATCGGTAGCCGGTAAGGTTTTTCAGGGACTTCCGCGTGAGCGGCGCGCCGGAAATTAGGGGTTTCCCCGAGACATTTGGGGCATGCGATGCCCTGCCCTCAACCGTCACTGTATTTGCGGCAAGCAGCGTCGCCACGCTTCTAGGGCGTGCGGCGGTTTAAAGTTTTCGCGTCGGCGTGACGGGCTTCTAAACGGTCGTGTCCGTCATCCAAGCCCAGAAACGGCACCACCAGCTCATGCGGATTACATCAAGCCTGGTGTTTGCGACTTTCAATTCAGCGAATGTTTCGGCAAGATGCAATTCGCGCTCGATGAGCAATGTTCTCAAATCGAGTGCTTCTTGCTCCATCTCCGGCACTCTGGCGGCAATAGATTCGACCATCGGAAGTATGCTTACTTGCTCTTCCAAAACTTCGACTTTGCCTTCCAAATAACCGATGCGGTGCATAGCCGCTTGCAGTCTGTCGTTGGCAAACTCCAGACTGGACAGCACTTGCGCCATGTTGTGTTGAGAGAGGTCTTGCGCATCCAGGATCTCAATCACCTTTTCGTCTTCTCTTTCGAGAGCCTGGAAAAAGTTGTCCTGAATATCTGTTTCCCTCGCTTGGGCCAGCATTGGAGCCAGCGCTTGGGCGGGGTTGTGCATATATTTTTAGCCCTTTCTAGCTATCTGTTTGGGTGGTAATTGGAGTGTAATTCGCGATGTGTGTGATGTGAATTACTTCATCTTGCACATGCATTATGCTCCTACCGGCGGTGCCTGTCTAGTGGCGCAGGCGGTACCGCGGCTGATGGCAAGACTGTGCGGGGTTTTGTCCTGATTAATTCTGCGTCGTGTTGTCAAAGGTACTGCATATGGTGGCAAAACAAAAGTCAAAAAGTCTAGTCTGTTCGAACGAACTGCCTGTGAGTCATGGTGATTGATCCGGGAGGAACCCTCGGATCTTTTTGTGTCCGCCGAGATACGATAAAAGATAGTAATATCGGTGCCAAAAACGAAAGGCGTGCAGAACAGTGGTCATAGCCACTATCCATCACGCCCTTCGCCAGAGGTGGAACCTCTTAACGAGGCGCACGACAATTGCCGTGCGCCTCGTTGGGGTGAGGGTTCAGGCGGTTAAGCCGTCGCCGCTGTTACTCGGCGTCGCCGCAGCCGCAGCCTTCCTCGGTGATGACGCCGCGGGCGATGAGCGCCGCGCGGAACGTCTCGGCGTCGTTGATGTCGGCGATGCTGACCAGCGCCGGATCGACAGCGACTTCGTCACCGCCGGCGCCCGGAACCTTGGCCTCGCCCTTCTCGAACGCCTCGATGAAGGCGTCGGTCTGGCGACCGGAACCGCGAACGGCGATCACCGGAACGCCACGCTCGAGCGCCCAGTAGATCTCCTTCTTGGTGACGCCGCCGCCGTTGAACGCGACGACTGCGACCGCCACGCCCTGCTCCTGCCACTTCTGCAGCAGCGTGAGGTAGGGAATGACGTCCTTGGACCAGTCGGACTCGGCGATGTCGGCCGCGTCGACCTGCATGATGACGGCGCGATCCTGGCGGTAGTCGACGCGGTCATTGTGGCTGGTGAGGATGACGCCGCCGAAATCCGGGTCCAGCCGCATCTGCTCGGTGCGCGGCGTGGTGGAGATGGCGTAGGCGCCGTACTCGGCCTTGAGGAGCGACGGCACGTAGGTGATCGTGAAGCCGACGGGGGTGCGGACGGTCTTGCCGTCGACGACCTGGTCCTCGGTGTTCATCGTGCCGCCGGAGAACGCGACGATCTTGCCCAGACCGCGGTGAGCGGCCTTGAAGTACGCCGGCATCTTCGCGACGGTTTCCGCGTCGATGCCCGAACAGCCGCCGGCATAGCGCACCGCGACGGGCAGGTTGCCCGGCAGGAACGGCGCGTTGACGAGGTTGGCGTTGAACGAGTTGCCGTCGGAAACGACGTCGAAAGCGCAGCCGGTGTTTTGCGTGTTGCTCATTGCGAATTGCTCCTGGTTTTTCACGGGTCTGTTGAAGTTTTTCCTGCAAGCCAGACCCAAACGCTTGCGAGGAGAAACCACCTGCGGATGATTCCGCCAGGTGGAGAGAAAGCCGGCATCCCGCCCGGAATGCCGACGAAGTCAGCTCACCAAACGCAGTTTCACAACGTTGTTCGGCTTGCCTTTCGGTTCTTCCATGACCGGTTCGACCATGGCGCCCAGCTCATCGAGCTTGGCGTTGATCGAGGCGGGGTCGTTCTCCGCCACATGGAAGCAGGGGTTGTTCTCGCGGAACTCTGCATCGGTTTCGAGACGTTCGCAGTATTCGCTGCAGACGCGACCCGAGTCCTTGATGAGCAGGATGTTCCACTGCCCGGGTTCCCTTTTCGACCAGGCTTGCCAGAGTTCGATCTCTCGCTTTGTGACCGACCCGCCGTTGTACACGACGAGCAGGGACTTCCAGTCGCGCTCGTGAAGGGATTTCACGAGCCGGAAGCACTCTTTGTATTCATCGTCCCACACGTCTTCGCGGTCAGGCGTCGGCTGGAGGAACAGCACCGAACGAAGCTCCTCGTGAACCGTGGTGATGACGCCCTTCTTCTCGTCGATGGACAAGATGAGCTTGTCCTTGAGTCCGCGCTTTTGCGAGCGATGGACCGACTGGAAGTTGGGAATCACGCCGAGCATGACCAAACCGGGGGAATCCTTCGCCATTGCTGGGAAGATTTCCGTGATGCCCGGAACGATGACTTTGTGGTCGTGAATCGAACGCATGCGGGAGCCGCCGAAGATGGCGAACCCAGCGAAGCGCGGATGACGAAGACGACCGTCCACCTTTCCGCGCAAAGCGTCAGTGAGATTCTTCATTCCGATGGAGTCGGCCGAGGTCATCAGCGCGCATCCACCAGTCAGTCGAATCACGTAGGGTCGTGCTGCGCGTTCGGAGAACGACAGCGCGAAGTCTAGCGAGCGCTCCTTCCCCGACTGGTAGTACAGGGACTGAGCGCCATCCAAAATAGAATGTTTCATAAGCCCCTCCTTACGGGGAAACGCGACTTGTTAGGTCGCTGTTGTTGATTAGCAAAGGTCAGCCGAATGAGCTTGCGCCTTTCCTGCTGCCTGTGCCGGGGACACTTTTCTTCGCCCACCTGCAGAACCTCCGCAAATGAGTGACGCCGCCTGCTGCATGAGATTTCAGCGGTGCGCAAGAAAAGCTACTCGTTCACTTCTCCGGACCCTCTTCAGCCTGCCAGCCCCGATCCGCACGACGTGAGTCGTGAAGGAGGGTTCGGTTTGATCAGAGGCTGGAAAGTTATGGAGGGTTTGTTTGGAAATTGGAGGGTTGTTGAAAGAGTGCCTTCACACTGGCGTTAAAGTGGGTTGCCAAGCAATACTGCGGGCCCAAACCAGTTAAAAACTTGACAACTGGAGATGCGCTAACTGAGTTAAGTCAGATTCGCGCGAACTAAGTAAACGTCTCATCTTTACTCTCGGAATTAATAACTTGAGTTAGGCCAAGCTTACTAATTACGTTCAAGAGGTAACCCCTCTTACTCCCACTCTGGAAAAGCTCACTGAAAAACAGCTAACCAGCACACTTTTCAAATAAGCCCTCGGGCACTGATTGCGTCTTTGAGCCGCATATCGGTGCCCGTGTTCGCAACCGGATTCGGAAAGGTGCTCAGAGCCCCTCTCCGACGCATTTGCAAAGGTTTCACGCCTATGAAAAAGCATCGTCCCGGTAGGACTTTGCGTCGTGTCCTCATCATCCACAAGGACTCGACGTATCAGACCGAAGCTCTCGAGAAGAAGGACCCCAGGTTCCTGAAGCTCATACAAGAGGGCTCCGAAGTCGTGAGAACAGTGTCCAGGACTCACGAGCAACACGTGCGCACGATGGAACAGGTCGAAGCAGCTCTCGCCGCTCGCGGCATTGCTTACGGCGTGGTCAATCGGCAGCATTCATCCGCCGTCGGTGAAGACGTCGATCTGATCATCACTGTCGGCGGTGACGGCACGTTTTTGCACAGCGCAAGGGAGTGCACGAACATTCCCATCCTGGGCGTCAATTCGGCAACATCCACCAGTCTCGGGCACTTCTGCCTGGCGAACGGCGATACGTTCGGCGATGTTCTGGATGGCATCGTTTCCGGCAAAAGGCGCTGGCATCGTCTCGCGCGTCTTCAGCTCGTGCTGAACGGCGAGGCGCTTCCAGTGCCGGTCTTGAACGAAATTCTCGTTCATGATGCCCACCCCGCCGGACCCTGCACCAACTTCATCGAGCTGGACGGCGTCAGCGAAAAGCAGATGTCTTCGGGCATCTACGTTGCCACCGCCGCCGGAAGCACGGGAGCCAACCGCAGTGCCGGCGGACGCATCCTGCCCATCACGCAGCGCCAGTTTCTTTATCTGGTGCGCGAGCCCGGCATGCGCCCCGGCGACGATTGGCAGTTGCTCGGCGGTGCCATCGCTCCGCACGCGCAGATCAAGATCACCTCTCGCATGTCGGAAGGCAAGATCTTCGCGGATGGGAAGTACGGCTTCGTGTACGACTTTCTGCGCGGCGACGAGCTGATCGTGCGCCTGCACCCGCAGGATTTGCGCGCCTATATCGACCCGACGGTCAACAGCCGTTATGGGACCATCAAGTAACAAATAACTAGGAGAAAATCATGGCAGCACTCGGCCTTCTGTTCGGGTTGCTTCTGGTGGTGATTCTTCTGGCGATGATCATGTTTGCGGCGCTCGCTGCACTGCAGGGACTGAATCTGGCTTCGGAAGCGGACCCTCTGCTGGCGTTCTTCAGCGTTGTTCTGATTTTTCCCTGTGTCGTCTATGGCTTGGTGTTCTGGCTCACGGGCAAGAATATCCCGCAAAAGCTCATGGACGATCTCAGGGAGAAACAGCGCAAGGACGAGGAAAAGTGCCGCAAGAAGCCCGGTGAAAACGGTCATGGGCAGGACGG
>JADYYD010000373.1 GCA_020853845.1 Candidatus Melainabacteria bacterium | reverse complement strand
TCGCTTGAATCTCGGCAAAGCCGTCAGAACACTGGGGTTGGTCTGGACCATGTCTTCCAATACGAGGGAAGTTAAATCGTTCGGTCCAAACCTGTTGAGCAAATCAGGGGACCTCAAATAGACAGGGTCAGGCCTGAAGTAAACAGTGGCATTAATAGGAGCAGCGATAGTGCCTCTGGCCTCCTTCATTTGACCACGGTCTATCAAGATAGCGCCGACTGAATGTCTGGGAAATTTGAAAATTCGCGTTTCACCATCTCTGCTTATTTCAGAAATTGGCTCGTGCGCGTCAGGGCTGCTCTCGGGTTGGTTTTCTTCTGCATTTGGTCTGGCAATAACACTGGGCGGCATATCGCAAGCAAGGTTGACCTTTTCTTTCTTTTGCTGGTCATTCTGTTGTCCTGTGACGGCTACACTGCTGGCTAATCCGAGCAGATAGGCGCCCATGGTAAGCAGCCCAATGACCAGAACTTCCATTTTGAGTGATTTAGTGCGCTTGGTAATCGCCTCTTCCACCGGTTGACCAAAACTCATGGTGGTGCCGCCCTCGTTTGTTTTCAACTCACTGAGGCGCTGTTCGATTTGGACAAGTTCATGTGTCAGGACGTGCGAACTGGAGTAGCGGTTATTGGGATCTTTTTCCAGCAGCCGGGAGATTATTACTTCAATTTCCTTCGGAAATTGAAGACCCAGTGAGGCTTCTTTGAGCGGTAGCGGCTTGTCCGCCTGATGTTTCATCATCGTCGATAGCGCGTTTTCACCGATCATCGGAGGAGCACCGGTGAGCGTTTCGTACATCGAGCAGCCCAGTGAATAAAGATCAGAGCGATTATCGACAGCAATTCCCATGCACTGCTCAGGGCTCATATATAAAGGGCTGCCGAAAATCTCACCGGTGCGCGTCAGTGTTTGCTGATTGAATTCATCAATGCCGCTCAATTTCGCAATTCCGAGATCGACCACTTTGACGGTGCCAATCAGCGAACCTGCCTGTGTTTTTGCAATCATGATATTGCTGGGCTTGAGGTCGCGGTGCACCACTCCATTGTCGTGAGCATATGCCAGAGCGAAACCGACTTGAATGAAAATTTTGAGAGTTTCTTGCAGCGGCAATCGACCGTTTCGTTTGATGAGATCGGCAAGCGTTTCGCCCTTCACCAGATCCATAATGAAAAATGGCTGGCCGTCCGGCAGCAGACCTGAGTCATGAACCTTTATCAGATTGGGATGGTCGAGCCTGCTGGCCGCTTTTGCTTCATTGTCGAAACGGCGCCACACATTGCTGTCCGCTTGTTTATTCAAAACCTTCAGCGCAAATTCGGATTTTAAATGCAGGTGCTGCACATGGTAAACGCTGCCCATCCCGCCTTTTCCGAGCAGCCCGATCACTTTGTAGCGCTCCAGAACTACAGAGTCAGGCTCGAGCACAATGATTCCGTCCGGCGACATGCCATCCGTTGCAGCAGTGCGATCCAGCGATTCGAAATTCTCGGATTCGAGCATTGCTAAATCATACAGGCAATTTATTTCGTCAGCGTTACATGGCGTTCCAAGACTTCGGCAAAGAAATCATCGCCTTTGTCATTGATTACGATAAATGCAGGAAAATCTTCGATTTCGATTTTGAACACAGCTTCCATGCCCAATTCAGGATAATCGATTGTTTCTACTTTTTTGATCGAATCCTGCGCCAGGCGCGCTGCCGCACCACCGATGGTGCCAAGATAGAACCCGCCCCAGCGTCCGCATGCTTCACGCACATTTTTTCCGCGATTGCCTTTTGCCAGAGTGATAAGGCTCGCGCCCCTGGACATCAGTAAATCAGCGTATGAATCCATGCGTCCTGCAGTCGTCGGTCCGAACGATCCGGAAGCATAACCTTCCGGAGTTTTTGCCGGACCGGCATAATAAATGGGGTGTTTGTAAATGTAGTCGGGCAATCCTTTGCCGGATTCTATTACTTCTTTCCATTTGGCGTGAGCAATGTCACGGGCGACCAGCATGGTGCCGGTCAGCAAAAGGCGCGTGCCGGGCGGCTTGCCGGAGAGCGCTTTTCTTATTTCGTCCATTGATTTGCTCAGATCTACACGTAAAGACTGGTCACCAAGTTCGCTCTCTTCTGTTTCAGGAAGAAAGCGAGCCGGGTCTGTTTCCAACTGTTCCAGCCAGGCGCCGTCTTTGTCTATACGAGCGAGAATTTGCCTGTCCGCGCTGCAAGAAACTCCCAACCCGATTGGCAGGCTGGCTCCGTGCCTGGGGAGACGGACGACGCGCACATCGTGGCAGAAATACTTGCCGCCGAATTGAGCGCCGATGCCCAGATTTCTTGTAATTTCCAAAATCTCCTTTTCCAACTCCGGATCTCTGAAGGCTCGACCGGTTTTATCACCTTCGGTCGGCAACGTATCCAGATAATGCGTGCTTGCCAATTTGACGGTCTTCAAGGTCATCTCGGCCGACAAGCCACCGATAACAACAGCAAGGTGATACGGAGGGCAGGCAGATGTGCCCAGTCCGGCGATTTTTTCAGTGAGCAGCTTTTTGAGTGACTCGGTGTTCAAAACCGACTTGGTTTCTTGATAAAGATAAGTCTTATTCGCCGAGCCGCCGCCTTTTGCAATAAAGAGGAATTCGTACTTGTCGCCGGGATCCGAATAAATTTCGATCTGAGCCGGCAAGTTGCTGCCCGTATTCGACTCTTGATACATAGTTATCGGTGCCATCTGGCTGTAGCGCAGATTGCATTCGTTGTATGTTTTCTTGACGCCGTCCGAAATTGCCTGGGCATCGTCCGCACCGGTGAAAACTTGCTCTCCTTTGTGGGCGACGACAATTGCGGTGCCTGTATCCTGGCACATGGGCAGCGTGCCACCAGCAGCAATGCCTGCATTTTTCAACAGTTCGAGAGCCACGAATTTGTCGTTGTCCGACGCGTCTTTGTCATCGAGAATGCTGCGCAGCATCTCCAGATGGCTGGTGCGCAGCAAGTGGGAAACATCGGTGAAGGCCTGTTTAGCCAGTTTGGTCAGCACTTCCGGCTTGACCATAAGGACTTTCTTTCCTTGAAAAGTTTCCTCGGAAATTCCCTCTTTTCCCAGATTCTTGTATTGAGTAGTGTCTTCTCCGAGTTGGAAAATGCTGCTCAACGATTGAGACATAGGACGATGACCTCCGGTGATCAGCGCATGTGCGCCTATTTTTCTGCTTTGAATACCACCATCGAAAGTGGCGGCAGTGTAATTGAAATCGAATAGTTGTGTCCGTGGTGGCGCCATTCATCACTGTGAAGACCACCGAAGTTGCCCAGACCGCTGCCGCCGTATTCGCTGGCATCGCTGTTGAGCAGCTCTTTGTAAAATCCGTGTGTCGGCACGCCTATGCGATAGTTGTTCCTCGGCACGGGAGTGAAGTTGCAAGCGATAACAAGCTGGTCTGCCTGTCCTTGCGACTGCCTGGAATAGGCAAGAATGCTCTGGTCGTGATCCTGGCAGTCAATCCAGGAGAAACCCGCAGGATTGCAATCGAGTTCAAAGAGTGCAGGATGGTCGCGATAAACATGATTGAGGTCGGAAACCCAGCGTTTCATGCCTGCGTGCAGCGGATATTCGAGCAAATGCCAGTCAAGACTTTGCGCGTAATTCCATTCGATCCATTGTCCGAATTCGCCGCCCATGAAAAGAAGCTTTTTACCCGGCAAAGTCCATTGATAGCCGAGCAGAAGTCTCAGATTCGCAAACTTTTGCCAGTGATCGCCCGGCATTTTATTAAGCAAAGAGCATTTGCCATGCACTACTTCATCATGCGAAAGGGGCATGACGAAATTTTCGGAAAACTGATAAAGTCCGCGGAATGTCAAATTGTTGTGGTGATAACGGCGATAAATCGAATCGAGCGACATGTATTTCAAGGTGTCGTTCATCCAACCCATGTCCCACTTGAGACCGAAACCGAGACCACCGAGATAGGTCGGGCGCGCCACTTGCGGCCAGGCGGTGGATTCTTCGGCAATCATGAGCGCGTAGTTGTGTTCTGAATAAACAACTTCGTTCAATGTGCGCAGAAGCGAAATTGCTTCCAGGTTTTCCCTGCCGCCATAATCGTTGGCGACCCATTCGCCGTCTTTGCGCGCATAGTTGAGGTACAGCATTGAGGCGACAGCATCGACTCTCAAGCCGTCGATATGGTATTTGTCGAACCAGAAAAGAGCATTGCTGATGAGGAAGTTACGCACTTCGTGGCGCCCGAAGTTGAAAACATAAGTGCCCCACTCGTGGTGCATACCTTGACGCGGATCGGCATGTTCGTAAAGGTGAGATCCGTCGAATAGCCCAAGACCATGCCCGTCTTTGGGAAAGTGCGCCGGCACCCAATCGAGAATGACACCGATGCCCGCCTGGTGAAGTTTGTCCACGAGGAACATGAAATCTTCAGGCGTTCCAAATCTGCTCGTGGTGGCATAGTACCCGGTGATTTGATAGCCCCACGACATATCGAGCGGATGCTCGGAGACCGGCAGAAATTCGACGTGCGTGAAGCCTGTGTCTTTCAGATAATCGACAAGCTTGTCGGCCAGCTCTCTGTATGTCAGCCAGCGATTCTCCTCTTCGGGCACCAGCATCCATGAGCCTAGATGCACTTCGTAAATGGAAATTGCTGCATCGAGAGCGTTTCGCTTTTTGCGCTCTTTGACCCAGTTGTCGTCGTTCCATTTATATTTGTCGAGGTCATAAACAATCGATGCGGTTTTTGGCCGCACCTCGCTGAAAAACCCGAACGGATCTGTTTTCTCGGTGCCGCCTGCGGCGTCGGAAGAGATGTGATATTTATAGAGCGTTCCCTCGGCAAGACCAGGAATGAAGAGCGTCCACACACCGGAGCTGCTCATCACGGACATCTTATTTGCAGACGGATCCCATTTATTGAAATCGCCGATTACAGATACCGAATTCGCATTCGGGGCCCAGACCGCGAAATGCGTGCCTTCTTTGCCGTTGACGACAGCCTTGTGCGCTCCCATCTTTTCGTAAATCTTGTAATTGGTCCCTTCACCAAACAGGTGCAGGTCGAAATCGGTGATGACGGGGGCTGAATCTTTTAGCTCTTTAGTAGACACTCTTGAATCTCGCAAAAAAAGTAACGCTGCGCGAGTCAGTATTTTCGCATGAAAACCTCATCCAGTAAGGGAATTAGCGCTTTGGCGTAAAGAACAGTCACGTCCTTAAGCGTCCAAAGTCTTTCATATTCAATTCGAATTCAAGCGGAATTCAAGCGATCGCCGCAGCCAGCACTGATGACATCGGAATCTTGATCGCACCATCCTGCTTGTATTCTGCGGCACAAGCCGCGACTGCGGATTTGATCCGATCGAGTTTGTCTGTTTCTTGCGCCCGCAAAAGACCGCCCGTTCTTGGAGTCCCTGTAAAGAAGGCGTAGAAAAGGTCTTCATCTCTTTGCAAGGACCAGGTCATGGGAATTTCAATGATTTCGACAGACTTAAAGCCAGCAGCTATCAGTGATTTGCGCATTTCATCGTGATCTGAGAAGCGAAAAAAGGGCGGACCGACCGGAATGGGTACGGACGCGTCCCCATGCGCCTTTACGGCATCGAGCACGCGTTGGAAAGCGACGGCTTTGTCAGGTGTCGACCACACTGTCAGAGCCAATTTACCGCCTGGTTTTGTCACTCGAAATGCTTCAGCCAGCGCCTTTTCCGGCTGTTCGAGGTGCAAAAGCCCGAAGTTCATGGTCAGGCAGTCGAAGCTCT
>JADYYD010000372.1 GCA_020853845.1 Candidatus Melainabacteria bacterium | reverse complement strand
TGACCCTTGATGAAAATGTAGACCTCTTCGTTTTCTTTGTGCTGATGGGAAAACGGAACTGCACCACCGGCAGGCAGGGAATTGATCGAAATCTCGCAACCTGTGAAATCCAGGTGGTCTTTCAGGAAGTGCTTGCCGCGCACTTTTCCTCTCACCGGATGTTCCATTTTGTGCTGAGCCCATTCTTCCAATGAGCCACCGTTGTAGTGTGAATAGTTTGTTTCGCGTTTAGTTTCCTTGGCGGAAAGTGTTTTCGTATCTGTCATTTTTTGCTCCTTTGCGCACGGAAAGTCACCTCAACTGAAACAATTGAAGTTTTTATCTGTGGTATTGCCTGTGATGCTCTAGCGCTTGACTCTCAATGTTTCAATCTGATGAAAAATGCCCGCTGCCACCGAGTCCATGTATTGCGTATCTGAATAAAGTCTCGTCAGCATAATTGCACCTTCCAAACCGGCAAGGAATGATCTTGCCAGTGCCTGCGGGTTCGCATCCGGTTCGATGTCACCTTCTTCGATGCCCTTGCTCACCAATTTTTCGGCGGTGGCAAGCACGGCATCCATTGCTTTCATGACCCTCAGTTTCATCTCAGGATGTCCGTCGTCGCTTTCTACCGCGCTGTTCAAAAGTGGGCAGCCACCGGGAATTGGTGGGTCTGAAGCGACATTTTTGAAGCACTCTACAAATGCAATCAGCTTGTCGATAGCTTTGTCGTGCTGGTCCATTTTTTCCTTGAAGATGGACGATGCCGTTTCGAAGGCGTAATCGAAGGCTTCCAGTGCAAGTTGATCTTTACTGAGGAAGTGATTGTAGATTCCTCCCTTTTCCAGACCGGTAGCGCTCATTACATCGGACATGGACGCGCCGAAGTATCCGCGGCTGTTGAATAATGCCGCTGCTTTACCCAGGATCATTTCGCGGGTTACTTTGCCTTTGCCCATGTCTTCTCGATTCGGACCGAACGGTCTGAAATATACAACCGACCGCCCGGTCTGTCAAGGCCGTTTTAGGTTTCTGCCAGCGGGTCGTATTCATGCTCGCTCAAGCCGAAAGTCCAGGCCACACCTTCGCGGGCGGTTCTTGTCGTCGGGGGCACTCGCAAGAAGTAGTTGTTGTAGCTGCCGTCCGGTTCGGGGGTGCTGTTGATGACATGGACGATGACGATGTCTTCGTGGTTGTCGCCAAAAGATTGCCGGTAAAGCGCGCCGCATTTGTCTTCCTGTACCTTTCTGGCTCCAGAGTCTTTAATGAAAGCCTCCAACCCGTACATTTCGAGCATCATGCGCCGGATTTCGACGTTGGGCTCATAGAAAATCTCGGTTACTTCTCTTTTGATGGCAAATTCTAAGAAGCGGTCGGGTACGAATGTCCCGTGCCAGGCGAAAGTCTCCCAGCCGTCTCGATACTGCAGAGCGCAACCGATCGAGTTGTGAAGCTGACCTTCGGCATCGACGCTCAAGCGATTAGGCCTGTCGATCATCAAACAAACATCTTGAAACGGCCACCACCATCCTCCGAAATTTGCCAGTTGGAAATAGGGCATCAGTTCCGGCAATTTGAAGCCGGCTGAGGCGGCAAGATCGTAAAAAGGCAAGTCTGCATCGAGGTTTCCGTGTCCGGCGTATGCTATTTGCGCCAAAGCCGATGTGGCCAATGCGGCGGTGAGCGGGCGGTCGTCGAATTCTTCGACCGGGTCCGTAAACTGGGCCGGGAGCACTTGCTTCATCTCGTAGATGATGCCGCTCAAAAGCGCAGGCGGAGCCAATTGTCCCCAGACTTGCTCGAGGTTGATTTGATTGATTCCCGGGCCGACATGGCCGACGAAGCAGGCTAGAACAGCCTGACCGATTTGATGCGGCAGGGTGCCGAAAGTTCGCTGAATTGCCGGCGCCAGCTTGTTCTGAACCGTCGTCCAGTAAGGCGTAGCATCGGTTTCCCACCACTGCGCGCCTCCCTTAGCCTCGATCATTTTCCAAAGTTTCGCGCTGCACGCGTTTTTGAATTTGGTCACTACCTGCGCGTGAACGCTGTTAGTACCTTTTGCCAGCAGTACTGCCGCAATTGCACCGTGAAAGGGTGATTTGAACCAAATGAAGTAGCGAGGCGGGGTTGCGCCTGCATTTTTATAGATCTGACTGACGGCTTCCTGCGCTTTGGGCCGATTGCAAGGCGATGTATTGAACGCTACTTGCTTGCAGCGCGTCACTTGCTTCTTCACTGCCTCATCAGCGTTCTGACCGACTTCGAACTCCGCCGAGGGCATACTAGTCGACTACAAGCCTGGTGGAGCCGGGTACGTATTCGCGCTGCTGCACGACTCTGTAGATGCCCGGTTTGAGGGTGATGGCGCTGTGTTCTTCATGAACCAGAATGGCGCCGTCCAGCGCTTCTATGAATCTTTCGGCGCCATGTTGATAGAGCTTGGCATAACGCGCGTCGATTGCATGCGCATGACCGGTCGTTTCTCCCCATGCCAAAACTATGCGCTGCTCGACCGGCTTTCTTTGAGCATTTTTCGGCAAAGATTGAACTCTTGCCAGAAGTACGTCGCCCTGTCTGTAGGTTTCTGTCATGTTAACGTCCCCACTTGTCTCAGCTTGTCTTGCCGTTCCGCTTGACCCGCTCGCCAAAGCTCTATGCCTGGGCATGCTTGAATTCTACAGCCAATTTCACGCCCTCGCCTCTATATACCCATTTATGCAGATTTTTCCGGCGGATGGGGGCAGGAGGGCGGTTCTCAACAGGCGGGCTCAATGAAACTTTGATCCGGCTGGGTTAAACTTCTCAGGTCCAAGATAAGGGGAACTGCTATGAGATTTGGAGTTTTTGGCAAGGTTATGTTGTCCGTGAGCTTGCTTTGCGGACAGTCGGCATTTGCTGCAACCGCCGGTGGTGCAACGCTGGGCAATGAGAATTTCTACTGCGCGGCTGCATCACGTTCCAAATCGAAAACCGGCGTACCCGCCGCGCCCATCGAGCCCGCCTCGACATCTGCAAATAGAGCAACTGCGCCATGTGATTGGACTCCCATGTTGATGGCACCAATCAGCACTCCTCGCCTCTTTCGCGGCAGCGACGGCTTGTACAATCTCGTCTACGAAATGCAATTCACGAATTACTGCGCAAAACCTTCGAAGATAGTCTCCTTCGAAGTGCACAACGCCAAGGGTGGACTGGTAAAAGCTTATACACCGCAAGGTTTGCACAGTCGGCTGCTCAATCTCAGCCTGACGAAGCCGAGCAAAGGAAAAGCGGGTGATGGAGATGTAATTCCGCCGGGCGGCACGGCTGTCGTCTTTATGAATTTGGAATTCAAAGACAAGGAAAGCGCGCCGCAGCACCTTGTTCACAAGCTTGTGATTGAAACAGAATTTGCGGACAAAGTGCGTCGATTCGAAAATTCGAATTGCAAACTGGCTGTCGAAGACAAACCGCCGGTCGTGGTGGGCCCGCCGCTCAAGGGTGGGCGCTGGTTTGCCTCTGGCGGCTATGCCGGGGAGTCCGGACACAGGCGCGCATTATTTCCATTGAGCAACAGATTGGTGAACGCTCAGCGTTATGCCATCGATTGGTTGTTGATGACCGAAGACAATCATGCTTTTAGTGGTGACGGAAAACAATGCTCGCAATTCGCGGGCTACGGCAAACCGCTTATCGCGGCTGCCGACGGCACTGTCGTGGGTGTTATCGACCGCTTTGAGGATCAAATTCCCAACGAGCCGAAAGGCGATCAACTGCCTTTCTATCCGGGCGGCAATTCTTGCGTCATCGATATCGGCAACGGTCATTATGCGTTTTACGCGCACATGAAACCGGGCAGCATCAAGGTCAAAGAAGGACAAAAGGTCAAGCGCGGCGACGTCATCGGTCTGCTCGGCAGCTCCGGCAATTCCAGTGCTCCGCATTTGCATTTTCATGTGATGGATGGACCATCTATTCTTGGCTCGCGCGGTGTGCCGTACGTATTCGATTCTTTTACCGTCAGTGGATTCTGCGATGAGGACAAAGCGGAAAAGGCGATTGAATCCGGTGGTGTCGCACCGATTGCTAAGTCCAAATTTGACGGCAAGCATACCGATGAGTTGCCGCGCGAAGGTATGCTGATCGTTTTTCCGGAATAACAAACCGAAAATTATAAACAGGTTCAACTGCACTTATGTCTAAAAAACGGTCTAAACGCGAAAGACGCCGGGCGAGAATTACCCACTTGCCGCCCGGCACAGCTCCCGGCACATTGATCCCGGCACCGGATGCGGTGCAATCGAAAATCGACATTATCGCTTACGGTCCTGAGGGTATTGTTGAAGAACAAATTGAAGATCCTGATGAAGTA
Source organism: Candidatus Melainabacteria bacterium (assembly GCA_020853845.1). Classification (GTDB taxonomy): domain Bacteria; phylum Cyanobacteriota; class Vampirovibrionia; order Obscuribacterales; family Obscuribacteraceae; genus QKMZ01. The sequence continues at coordinate 13,709 of JADYYD010000372.1, read as the reverse complement.
AAAAAATATATCGGCAAGTGGCCGGTTGTTTGGGTAAACGTCGAAGGGCTTGGATCTGCCGATGTCGTGAGGAAAATAGGCGAGATCTTTTCCATTCATAATCTTGCGCTGGAAGACGTTTTAAATGTGCACGAACGCGCGAAGATCGAACGATTTGGCGACGAGCTGTTTCTTGTAATGCACATGATGGAAGTCAATGACCATCTCGAGTCTGAGCAAATGAGCGTCTTCAGCGGCAAGCATTTCGTCGTCACTTTCCAGGAAGGACCAATTGATACTCTCGAACCGGCCCGGGAAAGAATACGCAGAGGACAGGGACACATTCGCCAACTGGGTTCTGATTATCTTCTCTACTCGATAATCGATTCTGTGCTCGACAATTACTTTCCTATTTTGGAAATTTATGCAGAGCAGCTAGACAAGCTGGAAGACGAGATTATCTCTAAGCCGACGACGGAAGTTGCCGGGAATGTTCATCTGGTAAAGCGCGAGCTTCTCACTTTGCGACGCTCAGTCTGGCCTCTGCGTGAAGCTATCAATTCGCTGATTCGCGATTCTGAAGGCAGTTTTTCTGAAGAAACCAGAATTCACCTTCGTGATTGTTACGATCATGCGGTGCGCATCATCGATTTCATCGAAACATATCGCGAGCTGTCTGCGGATTTGATGGATGTCTATCTTTCCAGCTTGAGCACGCGCATGAATGAAGTGATGAAAGTGCTTACAATCATCACGACCCTTTTCGTGCCGCCCACCTTGATTGCCGGCATCTACGGCATGAACTTCAACACTGAATTGTCGCGTTACAACATGCCTGAATTGAATTGGTATTACGGTTATCCATTCGCGCTTATCCTGATGCTAGTTGTTTCATTAGGCGTCATTGCACTGCTCTGGTACAAAGGCTGGTTGCCTGCGCTCGGCAAGCGCGGCAATGGCATCTGAGTTTTACTGCATTATTTTTGTTGGTGCTTGGTGTCGAAGCGCTCGCCCAATCCCATGTCACGCACAATTGAATCAAGCGAGTCGGAACTCGACTTGCTGATCGTCACATCGCTGTCGTCGTGAGCGCGCTTGTAGCCGGGCGGCAAATCGAATGCGTCGTAAGGCACAGTGGCGCGTTTTTGGGAAAACGTCTGCAGAATAAATTGCTGTTTTCCCGCCGTTGTATTTGAAACTCCGAAATAACCGGAATTGTCCGGGTTGTAGATCTTCAAAGACAGCGGTATTTGCTGCACTTCCGGCACCTTGTAAAGTTGGACCACTACAACAGCGCGCTCTTTCGGTCCTTTCGCTTTATCCACGAAGAACTCACCGGCCTGACCGTAACGGAAATCAATTGGTTTGTGCATGCGCAGTTTTGCTCTCGCCTGCGGATCTGCTGCCAATGTATAAATATCCGCATCGCGCCCAGCCAGCTTCTCCGAGCCTGTTTTGACAATCGGCCAGTCGCTCATGTGCGCCATCATCACCCAGACGCACCGGAGCCCATGCTTTTTCCAGACCTCCAGCGACATGTCGTAATACAGCTTGTTGCGCTTGTTGTAGACAAAGACACGCCAGTCTGGTGCCTTTGAAGTAACAACCGTGCCGTTGACATTCTCGCTGATTCGCACTGCGTCGGGTGCCAGCATCAATTCCAGGTTGCCCAGGTAGCAGTGCTTTTGCTGAATAATTTCTACCGATCGGCTTTTCGGCGCGGCGGCGGGGGCTGCATACGTTGAACCTGCTAAGACAACCGCCGCAATCACCGCCAAAGTAAAGGCAACCGGAAGACGTCGCCGGGGGCGATTTCGACCGGGCGAACATTTAGCCGATAGTCTGGCTTGCCGCTCCATGCACCTATTCTAAATCAATGCTCCTTGTCTATGCTTTTTATATATGAAAAATGCGCTATGCTTGAACAGTGGCGTCGAGGTGGCTAGTTAATGAGTTCGGGCGAAAATTTGCCCTGCATATCTTCCCCTGAAGAGTTTGCCGAGATGGTCAAGGCAGCTCTCAAAAGTCGCGGTGAGGAACGTTCGCTGCGATATGAAGCCGTCCGATTCGCATTGATTGTCGAAAATGAGAATGGTGAGCCTCAGCAATTGTTTGGCTTGGCGGCAATGTTCGACGAGTACAACACTGCTCCGGAGGCAGAGCGAAACGCAGTGCTCGAGCGTTATTGCGGTTTCTTTCTTGGCGTCAATCGCAACGCGTTGCCGGAAACTTTTGCTGAAGCAAAAGATGGACTCATGCTCATCATCAGGCATCGCTATCTTTACCAGGTGATGCAAATGCGCCTGGCGCTGGAGCAAGGCATCAAAGGAAATAGTGATGAACTGCCGGCTGAGCAGGAAATTCCTCATGTCGTGGTTGGTGACGAATTTGCGGCCGGGCTCGGTTATGATTTCCCCGATGCAATGATTCAGATAACTGGAAGACAGCTAGCGAAGTGGGGTGTCTCTTTTGATGAAGTCTACAAATGCGCACTGGACAATTTGAGAAAGCGCAGTGAAAAGCCGCTTGTCGAGGCTGTGCCGGGCGTTTATATTTCAAACTGGCAGGATGGTTATGACGCTTCACGCATTTTACTTCCGGATGTAATTTCCGGTTTGAAATTAAACGGCGCGCCTGTTGTTATGATGCCCAGCGCGGAAAATCTCGTCATAACCGGTGCGGATGATATCGAGGGGTTGGGTTCTGTGCTCAATGTCATTGAGCCGATGGCCGACAAACCGCGTTCAATGGTCAGTGTTCCGCTTGTTTTACGTGGTGATGAATGGATGCCTTTTGAATTTGCTCCGGAACATCCGCTCTTTGAAAGATTTCGTGTGTTGCGCATTTCTGCCACCGCCCGCAGTTACGCAGATCAGCGCGGCGTTTTAACTGAATGGTTGCAGAGCATCGGCGAACCGGCTGTCGTGACGCCATATTTAGCAACGCAAAGACGCGATGGTTCTGTGTCCAGTTGCAGCGTCTGGCCTGAAGGTTTGCCGTGTGTTATTCCTCGCGCGGACTCGGTCGTATTCACCGGTGACAGCAGCGACTCCAACCAAGAAGTGGTGGCATGCAACACCTGGGAAAAGGTTTTGGAAATCGTCGGCGGGCTCATGAAGCCGACACCGTTTCATCCGGAGTTGTACAAAGTCGAGCGCTTTCCCAGCTCTACTGAGCTGGCTCAAATCGGCATGGGTGTTTCCAACCTGAAATAGAAATCTTAGAAATTAGCGGCTGTCGTTTCCGTGTCCCGTGCCGTCGCCGTCTTTGGCGAGGATCATAGTTGATTTGGGACCGCTCATTCCTTGAATTGCTTTGCCGTTTGCGTCGCCGCCGCGCACGCAATAATTTGTCTGCGCGTCCGTGCTGCAGTATTCGATCACGCCGGCAGGCAGAGGCGCCGGCGCTTTCAGTCGCTCGGTAGTGGGACTTTTCATTTTGCCGAGCACCGGATATTCAAGTTTTCCAGTGTAAGGATTCGGCAATGCGAAGCCGAGTTTTTTCTTGAGCGGGTCGCCCCACGGAAAAAAGTATTTGAATTCGTCATCTACGGCTTTGGGAAATCCGTGATGCTCCTCTTTGTATAATTCCGCTGCCCATTGCACGGTGCGCATATTGGCCTTCACCTGAGCGGATGGATCTCTCGAAAGAACATAGGTTTGGCGCTTGTTTTTCGGATCGGCCATAGCTTTGCCTGTGCCGACTCCGCCTCTGACGGTGAAGTTTTTGCCGCCGGCGGCGAGGCTGTATTCGACCGATCCGGGCGACATTTTTCCCGGAGGCGACTTGCGACATTTTTCCGGATCGGCGATCTTGCCGATCAGTATCTGATTGCGTTTGCCGGTGTATGGATTAAGTGGAACGGAAAAAGAATTGTATGTCTTGTCGTCGCATTCTCCGAAAATCATGTAAGACATGAAAGCATTGTCGACCTTCTTCGGCAGCTCTCCTTTGTGATGACTGGCGTATCTCAGCGCTGCGCTTTGCACGCGCTGCATCACCTTCAGGACATACTCGACGCGCTCCTTCTCATTTTTGAACTCGGGCGCGATCATTTTTTGCACCGGCGAGAAAAAACCTTCCAATCCGCCATCTTGAGCGGCAGACGGCTGGGCGGATAAACAACTTGCCGATACTGCAGCGATGGCAAGGGCCGTGATTTTATTGCGTAAAACCATTGGTTTTACTTCTCCATACCTAACATCTGGAAATTATATTCGATTGCCTCCAAATCGGCATTATCGTCTGCTCCTGTCTGTAAAGCATCATCAGCTAAGCGTGTTCGGACTCTGAAAGAACACGGAAAGACATGAATTTTAGAATGCAAGCATGCCGATAAGAGCCATTTTCCTGTGCATTTGCGTGTGTATTCTCTCATTGACTGGGTGCGCAGCAAACCAGAACGAAACAAAAACCGCCGCGAAAGATGCAGAACAGCAAACCACTTCACTGGCGCGTATCGAGTGCCAGACGGTTGTGCGTCAGAAACTGTCACCGGTTGTTCATTGCACAGGTCAGATCAAACCAATTTTTGGCAAGGAATATGTTGTCAGCTCGCGACTTCCCGGGCGAATATCGAAGATATGCGTTGCTCCCGGTGAGCGGGTCAGAAAGGGGCAAATTCTCGCTTATGTCGACAGTCAGCAAATTAGCGAGATTGAGGCCGAGGCAATTCGCGCCGCGTCCCGGCTCTCAATTGCAAAAGCTCATGAGGAGCGGGAGTTTCGTGTTTATCAAGAAGATTTACTGCGTCCGAAAGCACTGATCGCTGCTCGCACGGCCCGCCAGCAAGCCGAAGTCAGTCAAAGAGCTGCAGAACGCAATCACAAACGTCTCGAAAGTCTGCACAAAGAAGGCATCGCTGCCGAGAAAGACTATTTGATGGCTAAGTCGAGTTTGGAAAAAGCAAATCTCGACCTGGAACAAGCCCAGCTTGAAGAGAAGCGAGAAGAAAAACTCTTTTCCAACAAAGCCTTGATTAAGAAAAACTGGCAGTTGGCGCACGCGGAAACTCAGACCTGCCAGAACGAGCTGGAGACGGTGAAGGAGAGACTTCGATTTCTTGGCGTCGACAAAGACACTGTGGGTAAGTCGATCACCAGCCGCTCCCTGCAGCCGCTCATGCCCATTATTTCACCCGGTGACGGAATACTCGTGCAGCAACTCGTGTCGACCGGCGAGATTGTTAATCCCGACGAACAAATCTTCTGCGTCTGCAATATGAAAAAGGTGGCAATCAGTTGTGAACTGCCGGAATCTGAATTGTCGGCGGTCTCAATCGGACTGCCTGTCAAAGTCTCTGTCAGCTCGTATGGCGATAAAAGCTTTTCCGGCGTAATTACCTATGTTGGAAGCAAACTTGATTCTAAAACGAGAACTGTTCCGGTGCGGGCCGTCATCGACAATGAAGAAGGGCGGCTGAAGCTTAATATGTTCGCAACCGTGGATATTGTAGGAAAACCGCAAAACGTAATCGCATGCTCGCGCGATGCCTTGCACGAGAGTGAAGGCAAGACCGTCGTCTACATTCGCAAGGCGCCGGAGCAATATGACCGGCGCGTTGTGTCTACAGGTATTACCAGTGGCGACAAAATCGAAATCGTCAGCGGTCTGAAGGGCGGCGAAGAAGTCGTCACCGCCGGCGGTGTGCTAGTCAAGACGAAGCTTTTAATGGGGAACGCCGGTGACAGACAAGTTAATTGATTTTGCGCTCAAGCAGCGACTGGCTGTTATAGCGCTTTTCGTCATACTTATCGTGGCCGGGCTTGTGTCTTTTTCCCTGCTGCCTATGGATTCATTTCCAGACGTCAGCAATGTGCAAGTCCAAATAATCACAGAGCCGGAAAGCATGGCTACTGAAGAGGTGGAGTCGCTGATTACGATTCCTATCGAGAATGCCATGGCAGGACTTCCGAGCAAGCAAATAATTCGCAGCAACTCCAGCTTCGGAATGTCTGTCGTTACCGTCATCTTTGAAGACAGCATGAACGTTTATCTGGCTCGTCAACTGGTACAACAGCGGCTCAATTCATTGGTGTTTCCTAAAGGTGTCCCCCTTCCGCAATTAGGTCCGGTAGTCTCGAGTTTCAGCAATGTGTTCATGTATTATCTCGAGGGTCCGCAAAGCGAGATCGATTTGCGCACCATTCAAGATTGGACCGTGGCGAGAAAGATCCGCAGCGTACCTGGCGTCGGCAATGTCGTTTCTTATGGCGGTTTTGTCAAACAGTATCAAGTGCTTCTCAATCCCGACCGGATGAAAGCATATGATGTGACTTTGAAAGAAGTAGTTGATGCCGTTGAAGCCAATAATTCGAACGCGGGCGGAAATTTCGTCGAGCAGGGCGGCGAAGAAATTATTATCCGTGGACTGGGGCGCATCAATGTAGTCAGCGATATTGAAAATATCGTTCTTAGAGAGTATCAAGGGACACCGGTCAAACTCGGACAGCTTGCCAGCGTGTCGATAAACGGTGCATTCCGGCGCGGCTCCGCATCAATGAACGGCAAGGGTGAAGCTATCACGGGAATTGTGCTGACACGCAAAGGCGTCAATACGAAAGAGGTGGTTCAGGCGGTTGAGAAGTGCATTGAGTCGATGCATTCGCAATTGCCCGAGGGCGTGAAGATTCACACCTATTACAATCAAATGGAACTCGTCGACAAAACCATGGATACAGTGAAAGAGATTTTACTGTTCAGCGGTGCGCTTGTGATTGTAATTCTTGCTGCGATTTTGTTGCAGATTCGCGCGGCAGTTATCGCTGCCGTGATCATTCCCCTGTCGCTCTTATTCAGTTTCTTGATGATGAAGCTCACCGGACTTTCATCCAATCTCATGACTCTGGGCGCGGTGGATTTCGGAGTAATCGTCGACGCCGGCGTTGTGATGGTGGAAAACATCTTCAGGCATCTTGCCGAAGAACAGCATGGAGGCAGGGTGCTCACTGCCTCAGAGCGCTTGAATGTGATTGTCCGCGCTTCAAAAGAAGTAGGCAAACCGATTTTGTTTTCCATTCTTATAATCATCGCTGTCTACATTCCGCTTTTCACCTTGGAAGGTGTGGAAGGCAAGATGTTCCAGCCCCTTGCACTGACGTTTATTTACTCGATATCGGGAGCTTTGATTTGTTCGCTCACAATTATTCCTCTGCTTTGCTATTTCGTGCTGAATGGCAAAGTTGAAGATAAGGAAAGCCCAATTCTCAAGTATCCTCGAAAGTCCTATGCGAAGCTGCTCGATAATGCGCTTTCCCGCCCCAAGCTCGTGGTTGCATCCGCTCTGGCTGCCTTGCTCTTTTCTCTTACTCTGGTTCCTTTTCTCGGCTCGGAATTCATTCCTACCTTGGATGAAGGCTCAATTTTGCTGCGCACCAAACTGGCACCCAGTGTCTCACACACACAGTCAATGGAGATTGCGCAGATCATTGAGTCAGTGATCAAAGAATTTCCAGCAGTTACTTGTGTAGTCTCGCGCATTGGTCGCTCGGGGATGGGGTCAGACCTGGAAGGCGTCGATAATGCCGATACTTATATCGGGCTAAAACCTAAAAGCGAGTGGCGAATCAAAGACAAAGATCGCTTGATTGGAGAGATGGCAAAGAAACTCGATGCTGTGCCCGGTTTGATGTACAGTTTCTCTCAACCGATCGCCGATATGGTTGATGACCTTGTCTCCGGAGTCAAAGCTGACCTGGCGATTAAGGTTTTCGGCAACGATCTGCATGAAATAGATCGAATTTCCGTCAATATTCAAGAGGCAATTCGCAACGTTCCGGGCTGCGCCGATTTGCAGAGGGAGCGCATGCTCGGCTCCCCGCAGTTGAACATCAGATTGAATAGAAGCAATCTTGCTCGCTACGGTTTGAATGTCCAAACGGTTCAACAATATGTACAAACCGCGCTGGCAGGCAGTGTTGTCACCGAGGTCTTTGAAGATAACAAGCGATTCGGAGTATTGGTGCGCTTGCCCAGAAAAGAGCGCGACTCGGTTGAAGATATTGGCAATATGCTTGTTTCCTCACCTTCGGGAGCGACAATACCTCTGAAGATGCTGGCTGATATCACACTCGAGCCCGGCACTGTAATGGTCAATCGAGAAGAAGCACAAAGGCGAACCGCCGTGCTCTGCAATATAAGAGGGCGTGATCTTGGCGGGTTTGTGCAAGAAGCGCAAGAAAAGGTGGCTCGTGATGTGAAGCTGCCCAAGGGCGTGAAGATTGTCTGGGGTGGTCAGTTCGAGAACCAACAGCGAGCAATGGCCAGGTTGGCGATAGTTGTGCCGATTGTGTTGTTGCTCATATTTATTCTGCTTTTTGCCGCTTTCAATTCGTTCAAAAACGCGTGTCTGGTAATGGCGAACGTCCCCTTTGCCATCATCGGCGGTATCGTAGGCTTGTTTGTCTCCCACCAACCGATCTCGGTGCCTGCCATCATCGGATTCATTGCGCTCTTTGGTGTTGCTGTTCAGAACGGCGTAATTCTTGTCACTTACATAAGCCAATTGAACAAGAGAATGCAGGTTGAAGATGCGATCAAAGAAGGTGCAATTGTGCGGTTCCGTCCTGTACTGATGACTGCGCTGGTCGCGATCATGGGACTATTGCCTAAGATTTTTTCACAGGGCACTGGATCGGAAGTTCAAAGACCTCTTGCCACTGTTGTACTCGGAGGGTTGGTTTCCGCAACACTTTTAACTCTCATGGTATTGCCTGTGATGTATAAGCTCACTACTAAAGACAACGATGGTCACAGTTCGGACGAAGCTTCCGATGAATCTCCAGATAAGCAAGTTTCCGAAGAGAATGTCGAACTGCCGGACTCGCTTCCTTATCCACAGACGCTCGTCAATTCTGGTCTTTCGGAAAAGTGATTTTCACCAGCGTTCCCTGCCCGAAATGTGGATCGAGCAATTGTACAGTTGCCTTATGCGCCTGGGCGATTTCATCTACGATGGCTAGACCTAATCCGCTTCCATTCACGCGCGTTCCCAGCACCCGATAAAATCTCTCGAACACTCTTTCGCGCTCCAATCGGGGAATGCCTGGACCATTGTCCTGCACGCTGATGCATGCCGGAGGACCCGCCTGTACGAACACGTTTACAGTTCCGCCGTCGGGAGTGTAACGGATAGCATTGTCAACGACATTGCTTATCATTTCTCTTAGCTGCAATTTGTCACCGACAATGGTGCTGGGACCGGGTGATGGGTGGAACAATAACTCGACTTGTTTGTTGGCGGCCTGGCGAATCATTTCCGAAGTGACTTCAGATGATAAATCGTTGAGTTCTACCGGTTCGCGCTCATGGATTTGCGGATCGCTAGCCCTGGCTAATACGAGCAGTCCGGCTACCATTTCAGCAATGCGGTCTGTGCCGGCATCGAGCTGATCGAGCACCTCATCGAATTTGCCACTACTGTTGCGCCGGCCGTATTCAATGTACGCCTTCAGTCCAGCAACCGGTGTGCGCAATTGATGAGCTGCGTTGGTGACAAACCGCTGCTGAGTGGCGATGTAATTCTCAATTCTTCCGAAGAGTATGTTTAACGCATCGACAATCGGAAGCATTTCGACCGGCGTATCTTTTTTCTCGATCTCTTTCAAGTCGATTTGCGAACGTTGCTTGATATCAACGCTCAATTTAAGAAGAGGGCGTAAACCGTCGGCAACGCCGCGTTTGACTGCAATAACACTGAGAATTCCAAGAAAGATCTGCGGTACGACTATACTGAGAAAAATCTTGTGAAGCAATTGACTGCGAGCATTTATAGTCCGGGCCACTTGCACGATAACGACCTGGCTTTTGCCGTGCAGCGGAACTCTGATTCTGGCTATTCTGACCGCGTGCCCGTTTAACACCGAATCGCGAAAGCTTGGCTCATCCGTGTTCGTATTGCCGGTGGGCATGGGCAATACAGCGTCACCAGCAAGCCTTTCCAGTTGCGTGCTGAGCACCTGATAGTAAAAATTATCTTGATCGTTGTGGCGGAGCACTTCTTGAACGGCGTCGGGCAATTCTGCCACCAACCCCTCATCATCTTCCGTCAGCCGAGCCGCCACGGCATGGGCTGCGTTCAATAATTCCTTATCGTGTGAATCGTTGGCGAATCTCGCAGCCAGATTGTAAGCGGCAAATGCGGAGACGACAAACATGATGCACAGAGGGATGAGCAGATCCCTTAGCAATTTTCGGCTGATTGAATAGTGAGTGTTCAATCGATCACATATCCTAAATTTCTCATCGTGCTGATCTTAAAGCCGGATGTTTTCAATTTTTTTCGCAAACGATGCACCGCTATATCGAGAGCGTTTGGCGTCAACTCTTTATCCCAGTTGCTGAGTTGATCGATGAGCTGATCCTTATTGACCAGAATCTTGCGCCGTTTCAACAAGACTTCCAGCACTGCTGTTTCGCGCCGCGTGAGTTTGATCAACTTTCCATCTACATGTGTCGTTCTATTGACTGTGTCAAACTCCAGTCTGCCGATATTTACAATTTTGTGGTTCTGCCAGGTTTTTCTCACTAAGGCTCTGATGCGAGCTTCCAATTCGCTCATGTCAAAAGGCTTGGTTAGATAATCATTGGCTCCGGCATCCAGGCCGGAAACTCGATCACTGACCTTGTCGCGGGCGCTGAGTATGAGAACGGGAACATCGGAATTTCTGTTGCGCAATTTGCGCAGGACCTCCATCCCGCTCATGTACGGAAGGTTCAAATCAAGAACGACGAGGTCGTAGCTTGTCGATGAAAGCGCGATGTCTGCTTGAATGCCATCTTCCGCATGATCGACTAAAAAGCCGCTGTCCTTCAATACCAAGGACAAGCCGTTCGCTAAAAAAGAGTCGTCTTCAACCAAAAGAAGCCGCATGGAAAGTCCTCCTGCTTTCAGCATACAAACATTTTTCGCGCATTTGAGGTTTGAAATTTCCGAGAAATATTGGTCTAATCTGCCAAAAAATCTAAAAGCACAAAAGAGGAGAAGTAGAAAACTTCCCCTCTTTTGCTTCGGGAGTAAGCAAGGAAGATTTCCGAATTATTTAGTCTTGGGGGTATCTTTTGCTTTGTCAGCTTCGGCTTTTGCATCCGCTTTTACAGTGCTTTCGGCAGCCGCTGCTTTGTCTTTGCTGGCGTCAGCACTGGGCGCCGGTGCTTCGACTTTAACTTTTGCATCAGCAGTTACAGCAGGTGCATCTTTGGCCGGCGTTGCGGAGGATGAATCGGCTGCTAATGCTGCCGAGGAGCAAAATCCTGTTGCCATTGCAATTGCTAGGAGTTTGTTGCGCATGTGAATCTCCATGAAAATTGACTTACCGGGTCAACTTATCAACCGATTCTTTCCGATTTCTTTCTGTATAGATATGCATGAAGTATCATTGCTGGGACTTTCCCAGTCTCGCTTCTGGAGAATTTTAGTTGGGACGAAATACATTCGAAAGTCGGCAGGCGAATTTCAGGATAAGCACTGCCACCATAGAAGGCGGCGCTGTCTTTGACGGGACAGGCAAATACAGATATTCGCTTTCACGTTCCTGGGACCGCAAGCTCGAAAAGGCTGTGTTTATCATGCTTAATCCGAGCAAAGCCGACGCTGAAATAAACGATCCGACCATCCGGCGCTGTATCAGTTTTGCTCACAAAATGAATTGCGGCTCGCTTGAAGTGGTCAATTTATTTGCATATAGAACCGCATATCCACAAGAATTGCGCGCATGTCGCCGGCCGGTGGGGAAATTGAACGATAAGTACATTACCGAGGCAGCGCAAAATGCTGCTGTTATTGTTGTCGCCTGGGGCAACTGGGGAAGTCTCCACCGGCGCAACGAGGAAGTTTTAGGCCTGCTTCAAGGCAGTGTTCCGATTATGTGCTTTGGCATGACATTGCAAGGTCATCCGCGCCATCCTCTCTTTTTGCCGGCGGACACCAGGGCAATTGAACTGGCTCGCTGATCGCTGGAAAATGCGCTTTGAAACCCGGAGCCGCCATGTGACTGGGCTTTTAGTGGGCTTGGAACTTGCGGGTACTTTGCGCGTCTCACCGGCAGGTTTCCGGAAAGTCGACATTTCGGGCAGCGGCAGGAGACCCTTGAAAGCGTGGAGTGAAAAATGTCAAAGAACTATATTTCAACGTCGAAAATGCTTGTCGGATCTTTACTTGTGGGATCCACGATTTGTCTACTTTGTTCATGCTCGCAAAAACTTTCCGAGACGAGTCATAGTGGAGACGGTTATTCTCAACGCACCGAAGTCGTCAGAGAAGGCGACCGCATAAGAACCACCACGGTAACAAGTGAGCTGGATCCGGCGCATAGAGATGATTCTGTTCGCATCAATACCAATAACGACGGCATCAATGTCAGATTGCCCGAGGATGCCGGCAATGATGGAAGAGTCGATGTGAAGGCACCATTCGTACGCATGCATTCGGACGATTCGGACGGCTCCGTGCATGTTCGCGCACCATTTATCAAGGTCGATAAAGACGGCCACGGCGACAAAGTTCAAGTAAGAATTCCCGGCATTCGCATCAATGCCGACTAATAATCAGATCAAGAGCAAAATATAAGGGGAAGGTAATGGACAACGAATTTATACATGAGTTCAATTCGCTTTTGAAAGGCGAAAGAAGCTGTGTGGAAACTTACGATCTGGCATTGGGCAAAGCGAAAATTGCGGACGTTATGGAAACCCTGACCTACTGCCGAAACAATCACATGGCTCGCGTAGCGCTGTTGAGCAGTCACATTCTGGCAATGGGCGGCACTCCTGTTGAAGATGCCGGAATTTGGGGCGGGTTTGAAAAGTTCGTTCAAGATGGTGCTGAAACACAGCGTGATGCTGTTGCTGTATTGGAAGAAGCTGAGGCTGAGCGTCTGGTCAATTACGAAGCACAGCGCGGTATCGTCGTGGGACCAGTCCGTGCCTGTATCGACAACGAGTTGTTGCCGGCTCAGCATGAAACCCACCTGGCTCTCAGCACCTTACTGAAGTCATTGCCGGAAAATAAGGCTGCCTGATTGCCTGAAGTTTAGACCGCCAGCATGATCCCCGTCGCATAAATCAGTTTATGCAGAACGGGGATTTTTGCTTAACAATTCGAATGTTGCCGTTACGTTCGGAACCGTAATTTGCCTCGCTCGTCCTGCAAATATTCACAATACGCAAGAGGATGCTTTATGCCACAGTCCAATAATGGAAATGGCCGAAAGCTGCGCTATGCAGTTGTCGGTCTGGGTCACATCGCCCAAATTGCCGTGCTTCCAGCCTTCGAGCACGCCAAGAAAAATTCGCAATTGGTTGCGCTCGTTTCGGATGACCCGACAAAATTGAAAGAAATGGGCAAACTGTACGGAGTGGAAAATCTCTACGATTACCAACACTATGACGAGTGCTTGCGCGAAGCAGAGCTAGATGCCGTTTACATTGCCTTGCCCAACAATATGCACAAAGAATACGCGATTCGCGCTGCCGAAGCTGGTGTTCATGTACTCTGCGAGAAGCCGATGGCGATGAACAGCCAGGAATGCATCGACATGACCGAAGCGTGCGATAAGAATAATGTGAAGCTCATGATCGCATATCGTCTGCATTTCGAAGAAGCAAATATGAAAATGGTTCAAGCGGTAGCAGATGGGAAGATTGGCGAAGCACGCCTGTTCAACTCCACCTTCAGCATGCAGGTGCGCGAGGGAAACATTCGCACGAAAGGTGATATGGGCGGTGGTCCACTC
>JADYYD010000371.1 GCA_020853845.1 Candidatus Melainabacteria bacterium | reverse complement strand
CCGCAGCCAGCCTTTTTTTCATTGCTTCCGATTTGTGATAGCGAAATATGTCGGAAATCTGTTTGTTGTCGGCGGCATCCATTGCCCAAAATGGAAACATGACCAGCGAAGAGCCCAGAAGAATTACGTCCGGCTTGGCATTCAATGCCTGAAAGCTATTGATGGTTTCTTCAACAGATGCGCCGCTGTTCCAGCAATTCGCGTCCGCCTGAGGTTTTTTGCCCTCGCCTACAAAAGTCCAGAGACCGGCATTGATGGCGCCAAACAATGCCAGCGACCAGAGCACTCGCGTGACGAGGCCTTTGCGGCTGCGCGTTGTTTTCTCGAAAGAAGCGTCAGTGACCGGCACTTCCGGCTTCTTCATCGTCTCGGCTGATGCGGGCAAAGCCAACCTCATAGTCGCCATAGCACTTGACTATTTTAGAGAATTGTTCGGACAAACAAGCTAGAGACGGTTAATGTTAAGCGCTTCACCAGAGAAACACCTAAATTGAATTGGGATCCGCGTAGGGCGGCAGGTTTTCCGGAATTGAAGGCGCCGTTCGCGGCATCAATTGGAACGGACTGTTCTGGTTGAAAGGACTGGCCTGGCCGGGCTTTCGGGGCTGGGTTCCTGGTTGAGCTCCGGGCTGAGAAGGTATCAGCTTGAAAGGTGTCACACCTGCTGTCGGGTCGCCAGGCTCAAGCCTGTACTGATACGTGCCTGGGGGCAGGTTTTTCAAGTCTCGCATTTGTTTGTTCATCTGCGTCATCATTTCAGACATCATGCGGTTGAGGCTGCCAAAATTCATCGAATCATCACCGGAGCCTGAAAACGGTTGCATGGAAAACGGGCTCATAGGACCGGCCGAATCAGGAAATTGGTCGCCGAAGGCGAACGGCATCTCCCGCGGGTAGCCCTTGGGCATCGGTCCAAGCATGCCGGGCGGAACCAGGGGGGAACTGCGCGGAGAGTTACCGCCGGCTACCGTGGCGCCGATTTTCTTCAAGCGCTCGACCCTGTCAAAAAGTGCCATATTCGGATTTGCCTGCCCGAGCAATTTTGTCTCGAGGCGCGAAAGGCGTTCCCCAATAGGTTCTGTGCGATAAGTCTTTTTCAAAACCCGCCATTCGAGCGAATCTACGGCGGGGTAATTGCCCTTTTGCGGTGCGGAATCCGCTGATTTAGGTGCCCCAGCCGAAGCTCCGGAACTTTGCGGCACAATCGCTTCCGGATTCTGCCGGTGCTTAATTACTTTGGAAATGTTAGCCCAGCGCTCATCCAAACTGCCGCCCTGAGTGGCTCCGAATACCAAAAGCTCCAGTCGCTCTACGCGCTTTTCCACGGGATCGTTTGGATAGTGCCTGGAAAACATCTTCGTCTCCAGCTTTTCCAGCTCGGCCGTGTTGGGTTCTGCCGCAGCGCTCTGGGCAAAGGCTGCATTACAGAAGCTGACGGCAATGCCGACCGAAAGTGCCAAGACCGCGTACCTGCGGACCCGCTGACCTGCACGCGGATTCACAGCTCGTGAAAGTGTATTTTCCGAAATCATCATGCTCGAGTCGACCGAAGTCCAGAGGCAACCTCATTGGGATTGCGAGTAATACCTTAAACAAAGACCTTAACCACTTATTTGTCAAGACAGCTAGTCCTGATTTTTTGTTCCGCTCCACAACGCTTTCTAATTTTCGCTGCCGAGGGACTGCAAACCTGCAACAAGCAAGGGCGATGCCATGCACCGCCCTTACAAGAATTGTTCGAATCAGACTTAGTCGTCTGATGCGCGGAATTCGGCATCCACAACATCTTCTCCGCTCTGGCTGGTGTAGCCGGCGTCGCCGCCGTCGCCACCGTTGCCGTATTGGTAGCCACCATCGGCACCACCATCAGCAGGAGTTGTGTAGTCTTCCATACCGGCTCCAGCAGCGGCGCCTTCGTCGCCACCACGAGTAGCGGCTTGCTGCAAGAGAACCAAAGCGCCTCTCAATTCGTTCATGATTTGCTTGACCGATTCGAGATCCGCTTCGTCTTTGAGTTTTTGTCTCAAGTCGGCAACCAACATTTCTGCTCTTGCCTTTTCACCGGACGATACTCTGTCGCCCAGATCGCGCACTTGTCTTTCCACCGCGTAGCAGATGCTGTCTGCTTCGTTGCGGACATCCGCTTCTTCCTTGCGCTTGCGGTCGTCTGCCGAGTAATTTTCGGCATCGCGCATCGCACGGTCGATGTCTTCTTTGGACATGTTGGTGGAAGCGGTGATGGTGATCTTTTGTTCTTTGCCGGTCATTTGGTCACGCGCCGTGACGTTCATGATGCCGTTGGCGTCGATGTCGAATGTAACTTCGACTTTCGGGTTGCCTCTGGCTGCCGGCGGAATACCATCGAGACGGAAGTTGCCCAACAGCTTGTTGTCGCGAGCCATCGGACGTTCGCCCTGGAATACATAGATATCTACAGCGGTCTGGTTGTCGTCGGCAGTCGAGAAGACTTCCGCTTTCCTTGTCGGGATGGTGGTGTTGCGCTCGACCAATTTGGTGAACACACCGCCCATCGTTTCGATACCAAGAGACAGCGGTGTAACGTCGAGGAGTACGACTCCTTTGACTTCGCCGCCCAGAACACCGGCTTGGATAGCGGCTCCTACAGCCACAACTTCGTCCGGGTTTACCGATTGGTTAGGTTCTTTGCCGCCGGTAACTTGCTTGACCAGCTCTTGAACCGCAGGAATTCTTGTCGAACCGCCTACCAGTACAACTTCGTCGAGCTGCTCGTAGCCGAGCTTGGCATCTTTCAATGCTTGCTCCATAGGGTTGCGGCAGCGCTCAACCAATGAACGTGTCAATTCGTTGAAGCGAGCGCGGGTCAGCTTGATCTCCAAGTGTTTGGGACCAGTGGCATCCGCGGTGATAAACGGAAGGGAGATGTTGGTTTCGGTTACGGACGAAAGTTCGATCTTCGCTTTTTCAGCAGCTTCCGTAAGTCTTTGCAGAGCTTGTCTGTCTTTGCGCAGGTCGATGCCTTCGAGGTTCATGAATTCATCGGCTACCCAGGTAACAACCTGGTGGTCGAAGTCATCACCGCCGAGGTGGGTGTCGCCGGAGGTGGACTTAACTTCGAAAACGCCGTCGCCGACTTCCAAAATGGATACGTCGAATGTGCCGCCGCCCAAGTCGAACACAAGAATGATTTCGTTGTCTTTCTTGTCCAGACCGTAGGCAAGTGCTGCAGCGGTAGGCTCGTTGATGATACGCAGCACGTCTAGACCGGCGATGGTACCGGCGTTTTTCGTGGACTGGCGCTGCGAGTCGTTGAAATAAGCTGGAACTGTAATTACCGCGGAGGTGACCTTTTCACCCAAATACTTTTCGGCGTCTTCTTTCAGCTTGCGCAAAATCATCGCTGAGATTTCTTCGGGCGAGTAGTCTTTGCCTTGGATGGCAACTTTGCAACCGCCGTCGGCGCCTTCTTTGACTTTATAAGACACAATTTTCTGTTCGGACTGAACTTCGGAGAAGCGACGTCCAACAAATCGCTTGATCGAATAAACAGTGTTTTCTGGATTCAGAACTGCTTGGCGTCTGGCTAACTGCCCGACAAGCCGTTCACCAGATTTGGTGAAGGCGACGACTGAAGGCGTCGTTCTGCCGCCCTCAGAGTTGGAAACCACCGACGGTTGACCACCTTCCATAACGGCAACACAAGAGTTGGTCGTTCCCAAGTCGATGCCTACTGCTTTTCCCATCTTTTAACTCCCTTTACTCCTATTGATGGAGTCCCCCCGGAATTATACTTTGCCGCGCTTCATGAAACGGTCAGATAAAGACACCGTTTCCGACATGGTGCGCCATGAAATCCAAAAATCCTTATGGGCCTTGCTCTAATGATGGCCGCATATTAGTAAGCAGATTAACAAACTTATACAAAGCTTTATAAAAGCTGTCCTAACCTCCTTTTCAAGCGCCGCTTGTCATGCGATAAGCAGACAATTTTTCGCTGGAAAAAATTTTTCCAACGCACGGGGCCGTTAGCACTTATTTACCACCTAAACAGAAGAATCAACTAAAAATCCTGAAACAGGTCACCCTTTTTGAGAATTTTGCGGGCGCGCTGCCGATATCAATCGGCCCAAATCCCTGCAGGTTTCAGGAACTGATGCCACACCCAGACTGACTGTCAGGCGAACGACTTCCACCCGATCTGTCGTAAACGGATTCATGGCAATCGCCTCAGCCAGACGGCTGGCGAAATTTCTCGAAGCATCGCCTTCTGTTTCCAACAAGAGCAAGGCAAATTGATTTTCTCCAAAGTGCCCGGCAATGTCTGTTTTCCTCTTCAGCTTGTCGACTCTTGTCGACACCTGTCCTAGTACCGCCCGATCTTGAAGCACCTTTGGATCTTTGGTTTCCGATAAATCTTCCTTGATTGAAATTTCCAGGATGATCAAAGAGAAAGGACGTTGGAAACGTTCAAAACGCTCGTACTCGCGCTCGAGGTGGTAGAAAAATGCCGGATAGCTGAGAAACCCTGTTTCTGCGATGCGAATCGAATCTTCGAAAGCTTGAATTGCAGGCCAATCAATATTTTCAGCGGCCGCTTCCTCAACGCCTTCACGCAGAGGACGGTCGGAGAATGAAACCAGGCTGCACGTGACCAGGTTGAAGATAACAGGCACCCAGCGCGGCTTCGGCATCGGTCGCAAACGAAGCAAGTCTTCAAGGGTGCTCTCATTGTCGATAAGCTGATAGAGCGTTTTTTGTAAATTCATTTCGGCTGCAGCGCCGCGCGACACCATCTCTTCAAAAAGCGCTTCCGTGATGTCGGCGTGGTTGCGAACCAAGTAAGAATCAGTGCTGATACCGATTTCCTTCAAAAATTTAGCCTGATCGAAAAGTGCAGCACCTTCCATGAGCAAGGTTTCAAGCCGCTTTTTGATGGTGTCTCTGTGATGCGGTGGTTCGGCAAAAAAACGAAACTCGCCTTCATCCCAGCCGATAGCCTCGACCAAGGCAGTTTCCCCTTCCGAGTTTCTCAGATCGCAATGCTGCGGGTTGCCTTCATTGAAGTAGATAGTGGCCACATCGCTGCCTGACTGCAGATCGAGCCGTCCTGTCATTTTTCCCATGTTGATGGACTGCAGAAGTGTCGGCATCTGCAAATTCGTCAGGTCGCCTTCCAGCATGGGGCGCGCCTTCATCTTCTGTTGAGTCGACTTGGCTTTCTTGGGCTGAACAAAAGGCGAGTCCATTTCAGCGCCCACGCTCGGCGCCACTGGTTCGACGACCATGCTGGTGCCGCGATTGTCTTTCAGCCAGGTGTTGTTTTGCTGAGGCTTAGATGCGGTGCCGCTTTGATCGCGTTCCAACTGGAGTGTTTTGTCGCTGCCACGCGCGACGCCATCCGGGGGAGCAAAGCCGCCCTGTGGAGCGGAAGCATCCGGCACCGGCACCGGCACCGGCACCACGGGCGGAGTTTGCGGGGAATGCGCCAGGCTCACGCCTTGCGGCAATTGCAAAGGTGTATAGCCGGGCGGTGGCTCAAGATTTTGGTGATGCGGCTGCACTTGCGGCGCCGAAAGAGCAGGAGGATTTGCCGGCTCCGGTCCCGAAAAAGGTGCTTGCACCATTTGCGCAGGCGGTGCATGTTGTTCCGGCGCCACCTGCAGGGGCAGAGCGGGTTGCGGCATGACTGCCGGCGGGAGCGGATTTTGCGCTTGCAAGAAAGCGGGCGTCTGGTCTAAGAACGCCGGCTGCGACGGAGCCTGGGGTGCCTGTGCGGCAACTTGCGGAAAGGGGAGCAATGGAGAATGCGGCATTCCGCCAGGTCCAGGGACTTGCTGCAATTGCTGAACCTGATGCGCCTGTTGCATCTGCTGTACTTGCTGCTGCATCTGCTGAACTTGCTGTTGAACCTGCTGAACTTGCTGTTGGACCTGCTGGACCTGTTGAACTTGCTGGACTTGTTGAACTTGTTGAAGTTGCTGGTGTGCTTGCTGGGCTTGATGCTCCGGCTGCTTGCGCGCCTTCTGAGGCTCATCCGGAAGCGTGAGCAAGTCGTGCTCAGGTCTGGCGCTCTTCGGAAAATTGGCAGCGGCAGGCGCATCTGACATCTCGAATTCGGAGTCGGCGGGAAGCTGCGAATCACGGGCATCTTTGTAGTTTGCTACCGCTCTGGCGACTGCCGGCGATTTGGGTACCGAAAAACCAGTTTCCAGTGCCGGAAACTCGGCGGTCATCAGATGATGAATCAGCCCAGGGTCATCGGTCAGCATGTTCCACAAAAGCGTGGAATCAGGGCCGACACCTCGGTAGAACATCCAAAAGCACTCGGCTTTCTCCGATTCGATAAAACTGCTCAGCATGTACGGTTCTCCCGATTCAGCAAAAGGGAGCTCGACCGTGATGCGCAGGTTTTTCCTGGCAGTCGTCAACAATTCCTCGATTTGAGCTTCCGCAGGCGGCCTGGGATGCTTTATCAAGCGAATGGTCTTGGCGTCTTGACTAGAAATTTCTTCAGGCAAATTATCGGACCGTAAAGTCAACACCTAAATCTGGTTGTACCCAGAGATTTACTTTATAGCCGATCGGCTCTTCGCCCGTATCTACAAGCGCGACAATTAAAGTTACAGGTTGAACTCATGCCAACCAAGATGTCGATTAAGAAGATGCTTTAGTCGTAAGTTCCAGAACTTCGCCGATGGCTAACGGGCAAATTTCAATTTTTGTTCCGGTCGATTTGGCATGTTTGACAAGATCGGACGACTGGTAGCGAAACGGCACGCGCTCGACAAGCGCCTGGTAGTGCAGCGGCACCACTCGCCTGGCACCGATTTCTTCGGCAATTTTGAGAGCTTCCTCCGGTGACGCGACGCCGTACTTTCCACCGATCGGCAAGCAGGCGGTATGCACCGGCAGATCCTTGAGACTGTCCCGGATAGTCTGCGTATAAATGGTATCGCCGGCGTGATAGAAGCCTTCGAAGTAATAGCCGTTGACCGGCTTGCCGGGCGCGCGGCTGCGCGCATGCAGGGCCAGAATCGTCTTTCCAAGCCGATTTACCGGATGGTGAGCGGGAATCGCGCGCACTTTGATGGCGCCGAAAGAAATCGTCTCGTGGTGATCGATTGTGATCAAGGCTTCGTGCGCGATTTTCTTCTTGTACTTGCGTGCCATCCAGCGCATCAAAACGCGCGGACCGGCGAATTTGCAATTCCAAGCTTCGTAAAGTTTCGGCGCCATTAGCACTCCGTGATCGAAGTGTCCGTGGCTGAACAAAACAAGATCACCCTTCGGCAGTTTCGTCCAATCGATTGGATCCTTGAGATAAGGGTCTACGTAAACGTTGACCCCCTCCAAATTGAACCTGACTGCGCTGTGCCCCAGGTAAGCGAGACTCAAGAAACACCCTCATCGACCATGCTGAATTGGTCTGAAAGGTTATCACATTTGCTCAGACAGCTTTACGTAAGGAGTAAAACTCCTATCTCTGCCAAAAACGGCTGTTTCTTGTACAATTCACACTTTCGATGCTGGCATTAAAACTGTCTACAGTGGCTTTGGTTAGAGATTTTGTCGTACGGAGGGCATGATGCGCACGGGTATAACAGCTAGAACCGGATTTAAAGCAATCTCACTTTCACTGGCGGTATCCATTGGCGCGGGCAGCATTCTCCTTCCAGTTCAGAAGGCCCATGCTAAAAATTCGCCCGGCGAGATTATCAAGTACTTCAATCCGATTCCGGAGAAGAAGCACTATCTGAATGAAGGGCAAGACCGCCTCATCAAAACAAAAAAATTCAAGTCCGTAACAGTGGAAGGCGCGCAGCCGGTTTTCAATAAAGAAATCGGGCTGTTTGCCGTGATTCCCACAGACAAGCTCAGCCAGAACCAAGTCATTACTGATGTGCTCAGCAAGCCTATGGTGAGCGGCATCTCTGTCACCATTCCCTGGAAGGTGCTCGAACCAAAAGAAGACGAATTCAACTGGCAGCCCATCGACAACCTTCTCGAATTGCTCAAGCCCTCCGGCAAATCATTGATACTGCGTGTTTCCACATGCGGCGTTGATACGGTGCCGGAAGGATTCCAGGCCGCCAAAGCCGAGGAAGGCGACAAAAAACAGACTCTCGAATCCGACACTCCGAGCTGGGTATTTTCTGGCGATGTGAAAACAATGGAATACACCGGCAATGACGGCAAGCAGCATTTGATGCCGATCTTCTGGAACACCAACTATCTGGCAAAATGGTCGAACTTCATCACGGAGATGGGTGAGAAGTACGACAAGAATCCCAACATTCATTCAATCGGCATCACCGGTGGTGGCGTAGCCGGCAGCACACTCGTCGTGCCAGACGTCACCGGAGAGAAAGGCAATTACGCAAAACTCGAAGGGACGCTCATCAAAGATCACGGCATGAGCCAGAGACAGTTAGTGGAACACTGGAAGTATGTCGCCGACATTTTCCCCAAAGCATTCCCGACCGCCCGACTGAATTTCGACGTCGATGCTCCGACCCGCAATCGCGCCGGACAAGACACACTGGACGAAATTTCCGATTACCTTATCTACAGGTACGGTCAGCGAGTCTACATCACTCGTCAAAATGTCAATGACGGCAAACATGGATTCGATCAATACCGAGTCATCATCAAATTCCACCCCGACACTTTCACCGGCTATCAATTAACCGACAAGGTCGATGCGGAAGGTCTGGAGAAGATCGCAAAGAACGCACCGGTAGACGGCATCAGCTATATCGAGCTGCCGCTTTCCACTGTTGACGCTTCCGGCAAAGACGAAGTTCTCGCCAAGTCGCTCGAAGAATTGCGCTCTAAACTCGGTTATCAACTTGTTTCTCAGAAGATTTCTTTTGACGAAAAACTGAAGCAAGGCGACAAATTGAAAGCATCGTTCGAATTCGTCAACCTCGGAGCGGCACCGCCGATGCGCCCATCCAGAGAGTTCGATAAAGATGTAGCGGGCAGCTACAAAGTGCAAATGGAATTTCGTGACGAGAGCGGAAAACCAATTGCGCAATCTCTGCACACTCCGCAGCCGCCAACTAATCAATGGCAAGCAGGCAAGCCGATAAGCTGGTCCGAAGAGCTGAAAATGCCGCCCTTGAAACCAGGCAAGTACGGAGTCTACGTTTCACTTGTAGATGTCGACACCAAGCGAAAACTGCAAATCCTCAATGCGCTCACGCAAGGAAAAACGGCAGCGGAATTCGTCATTCCCGCCGGCGACCTGCGCGTCGAGTAAGAATCCAAATCAGGTAGGCAACATGAACAAAATCGTAGAAACTGTGCGGCTTCTGGCACTGTCCATAATTTTTGGCGGTTCGGTCGCTATCGTCTTCGTCGTCATCAACATGGCGAAAGAAGGGCACGCGCTTGGATTGGACAAAGCCACAATCGGCATGACCAATGCACCGCTTTTCATACACTTCAGCAAACTGGCACTGGGAGCCGCCATAGCTCTGCTGATCACGGAAATTACCGACTTCTTCACCAATCCGGAGAAGAGCAAGTGCACGTTTGCCCGTTATGGAACCAGCGCTGCCAGTGCCGCTCTCGTTTTCTTCTTCGCCCTCGGACTCACCGCTCCGATGACGGACTTGTTGCCGAAATTGAAAACGGATTCCGCTGCTGAAGCTGAGTTTTCCAAACTGCACAAAATTTCTCAGCCTGTGCTCGGCACGGCAATTGCTCTGGCAATCGCCTCAATTGCCATGTCAGGAAAGAAAAGGAAAACAGCATAGCT
>JADYYD010000370.1 GCA_020853845.1 Candidatus Melainabacteria bacterium | reverse complement strand
GCACTCTTTCCATCGGCTACAGGAACGTGTATGCCAATCAATACTTTCTAAATTCGCATGTTTTCACGCAGTTAAATCAAGAAGAGAGACCGACTCGTATCTGGAATACGGTCGATTTGACCGGCACCTATCAGTTGACCAAGCGAGTCAATCTGCAGGCGACAATGCCTTTGCAATGGAATCAAGCCACCTTTCTCGTCCCGTTTACGGAGGGCCCGCTGGCGGAGAGCTTTCGGCAGCGCTTAAGCACGGCCGGGGTGGGCGACATCGTGCTCATGGAAAGAACGTGGCTTTTCGATCCGGAAAATGTGAAAAGAGGCAATGTGCTTTTCGGTTTGGGATTGAAACTGCCGACCGGCAACTATCGCGGGGGAAACACCTGGACTGGCGGCGCGCCTGGTGTTTGGAACAACAAACCGGCACCAATGACTATTCTCATTGGTGACGGTGGTGTCGATGTGCTGGCGGAAATTCTTGCGTATCGCATAGTCAAATGGCCGGTGCGGAGAACAAACGTGTTCGCGGTCGGCAGCTATCTTATTTCGCCACGCGGAACGACCGGCATCCCATCGCAAAATTTGTTGCTCGGTCCGCCCATTTCCACCAGCCCCTTTACTCAAAATTCGCTGGTCAACACGGTCCCCGATGTATATTCCTTGAGAGCAGGCATGATCGTTCCTTCTCCTTTCAAGGAAAACAAATACTTGCGGTCCTTATCAGGGTTGATCGCATATCGCTGGGACGGCAGCCCGCAGAAAGATTTCATCGGCAACAGCAACGGTTTCAGACAGCCGGGATTTTTCATGGCTGTCGAACTGGGCCTTTTCTATCAACACAAACGCCACTTACTCCAGGCATCTTCGCCCATTTCATTCCTGCGTTATGCCTCATTCAACAGCGGCGGCGAAAAGCCCGGCAGCCCGGCGCCCCGAACCACGGCGTTTTCCCCCGCTTCTCTAAATCTCCGGTACACTTATTTTTTCTGACGGCGATTTGATTGTGTGATGCCCTACAGATTGCAGAAAGTAGCTTTGTTTTTGCTGCCTCCAGCACTGGCGGCAGCGGGTTGTCTTTCAGCGGCTGTGCCGGGTCCAGCAGCGCAAATCAGCTTCGACCCCGTCAGCACCTTCTTGCCGATCGGACACAAAGATAGCAGCAACGAGCATCTGGCTCGCACGCTTAAGAACGACCAGGAGCTGAAATTCAGGACCAGAGTTTTGGGCAGGCGCGGTATTGTGCTGGTCGAATTTTCGCTGCCCACCTGTCCTGCATGCGACCCGGCATCAAAATCGCTTATCGAATTGGTCTCGCATTTCGGTGGGAAAATTGATTACATAAGGCTCGACCTCAACAAGAATTTGGGGTTGAGCTATAAGTACGACGTGCCTGAAGTGCCCGCAGTGCTTGTTTTCAAAAACGGACAACTGGAAGAGCGCTACGTTACTTACAAGGCAGAACAGCGAAACAGTCTCGGGCAGTCGCTTTCACGGCTGATCGCCGACCCGCCCGGCCAAGGAGACGGAAAGCAATTGGTCTTGAAAGTCAGGCCTCTGAATTAGAGAAAAACCGCCGCACTACATATGGTGCGCATCCGGCGCGACAGTGCAAAACATGTTTTGCCAGCAACACTATTTTCCGCAAGTTGTTGGCTGAACAACAAAATAAAAAATTTGCGCCTACTGCGGCTCGTCAGAGGTTAGATTTCTGAAAAACAAGGGAATTACCAAAGAGTCAGAACTTCGCTCAAAACAGGAGGAAATCCTAAGAGCAAGCGTCTTTGACAATTGAACACAACCTAGTTGAACACCCGCCCTCGATGAGGGCAACATAACACCAAGATGGTGAGGTTCCACGGAACCATGAGAATTCACCGGGCGCTTTCGAGCGCCCGGTCTCGTTTTCTTTCAGCACCAAATACGATACCATCGACAATCGCGCGTTTCCAACATGCGCGAAGATCCGACCCGCGACAAAAATACGCGGATGTCATGCACTTCCAATGTAGGTACTCACGAGTTAAACTACTGGCCGGCCATGCATTTTGGACTTTCGTTCCGAAAGCTGGACCGGCTTAGGTTTCCTGCGAGTTACTCTGCCAATGCTCTTATTTCTGACAGTATTCGTCGCATCTTATCTGTATCACGGTCTTGGCATCACGGTCGGGTATCACAGAATTCTCGCCCATCGCGCCTTGAGAGTGCCCCGATGGCTGGAATATTTCATCGTTTCGGGCGGTTATTTGTGTTTTGAAGGGTCTCCGATTGCCTGGGTCGCCACCCACCGAGTCCATCACAAATCAACCGACAAACCCGGCGATCCGCATTCACCCATCGATGGCTTCTGGCACTCATTCGCCGGTTGGTTGTTTGCCCCCGAGTACAAAACCCCCAAAGAACAATTCCCGGTCGTTGTCCCCGATCTTCTCAGGGACCCGGTTTACAGACTTTTAGACCCGTCCAACCCGAAAACCCAGTGGCTGATCTGCCTGGCTAATTGCATTGTCTTCCGCCTGGCCATCCTGCTTTTACTCGGTCCGGCCGCCTTGCTTGCCAATGTGCTTGCCGCCGGAACCATCTTCATTGCAGCCTTTCTGGTCAATTCTGTTTGCCATTTGCCGGCGCATGGATATCGCAACTTCGAAACCGCCGACCAGAGCCGCAATGTCTGGTGGGTCGGGCTCTTGGCTTGCGGCGAGGGTTGGCACAACAACCATCATGCCCTTCCTCAATCGGCAAGACATGGCCTGAGCTGGCGCGAGCCGGACATTTCCTGGTACGCCATCGTGCTCATGAAAGCCCTTGGGTTGGCAAAAGACATTCGACTGCCCGCCAAGAAGAAGGCTGAATTTGCTCTTGCTCAGAAGGCAGACGGAGGCATGGCTCACGCTGCCGAAACGGTTGCCGCGCTGGAGAAGCTGGCGGACCTGGATCCGCGCCTGACACCGGACGCCGTTTAAATCAAGCGCCAAAATTATCAGAACCACAAAAATTGCCGCAAGAGTTGCCAGCGGTCTGCCCGGAGATAATTTTATCTCTCCGGTAAGCGATCAAAGAGGCAAACCCTGTCGGGCTTTTCAGCCATAAGCCCGGGACGAAAAACACGCCGAACGAGTGTCAAAGCTGGTTGGACTTCGAACACTTTGCTACTTGAGAAATTAAGATGCGCTGCCACCGGGCAGAATGCATGAAGAATACATATGATTTTGCATTAGAATCTATAGACACTATGGAGTAGGCAAGTTCGATGACAAGTGAAGCAGGTG
>JADYYD010000369.1 GCA_020853845.1 Candidatus Melainabacteria bacterium | reverse complement strand
CTTGCCAGGTCTTTAGGACCGGGTTCTGGAATGCCGTATTTAGCCATAATTCGCCGCGCAATCACGTTGCCGATTGTGTTATTACCCGGATCAAACCCTTTTGCCATCCTTGCTTTGCGCATTCGGAGCATTTCAGGCGCCTTATGGTTATAGATGTCCATTGCGTGCACGAGAGCATCAGCCGGATCGCCTTTCAGTTCCATACAAGCAAACATGAGCGCCTCCCAGAGTCGTTCAATCAGAGCTGGACCCTGAAATTTGGGCCACTGGTTAAGTGAGGCTTCTGCCCTTAGAGTAATGATTGAGAGTCCCAAAAGCCGCAACAATAGGAAACCATTCCAGGTTGTCATGCCCCTGTCTCCGGTTTGACCAGGATCCTTACCGATGGTCATTCAGACGCGCCCCAGCCGCCTCCTCCGGGTGTTTCAATCTGAATGCTGTCACCGCTTTCGACATGCACAGTGACAGTGCCGGGAAGAATTTCTCTCTTGCCGCTTTTTTTGATCCATGTGTTTATGCCGCATTTGCCCGGCTTGCCGCCGTTGAGACCAAATGGTTTGGCAATACGTCTTTGGGAGAGGATGGAAACGGTCATTGGTTTTAGAAACTCTATGCAGCGGATCGAACCGTCGCCGCCTCTGTTTTTGCCCTCGCCGCCGCTCCCTTGGCGAACTCCGAAATGCTTGAGCAGGACAGGATAGCGGATTTCCAGAACTTCCGGATCGGTGAGCCTGGAATTGGTCATATGAGTGTGAACGGCGCTGCTTCCGCAATAATCAGCGCCTGCTCCGGCGCCACCACATATGGTTTCGTAATACTGATAAACATCGTCGCCGAAAGTGAGGTTGTTCATCGTTCCCTGCGCTGCCGCCATCAAGTCCATGGCGCCGTAGAGCGAATCTACAAGGATTTGAGAAGTTTCCACGTTGCCTGCGACAACCGCCGCCGGTGATTGAGGATTGAGAATGGATGATTCCGGTATTTCAAACTCGACCGGCTCGAGGCAACCATCATTGAGCGGGATATTATCATTGACGATGGTGCGGAAAACATAGAGCAGAGCCGCTTTGCTGATGGCAAGCGGAGCATTCATATTGCCTTTGTGTTGTGGCGAAGTGCCCGCAAAGCTCACGGAGACTTTCTCTTTTGCCCGATCGACTTTCACGCTTACGGAGATTTTTGCGCCGTCGTCCAATTCGCCTTCGAAGGCGCCTTCGCTAATTTTTGAGAGCGCTTTGCGAACAGAGGAGGCGGCATTGTCCCGCACAAATTGCATGTAGGCCTCGATGACGGGAAGTCCGTACCGCTCGCATAGACGCGTCAGGGCGGCGGCGCCGCAACGGTTGGCGGCTATCTGGGCGGTCAGATCGGCGATGTTCTGAGCCGGATTGCGTGCAGGATATTTGGCGCCCAACAAGGCTTCCCTCAGTGCTTCTTCATTGAGCCGACCTTCTTTGGCAAGGTGGAAGTGACTGAAGACGACGCCTTCTTCTTCTATGTGTGTGCTGGCTGGGGGCATGGAGCCGGGCGTGATGCCGCCGATGTCGGCATGGTGCCCCCTGGAAGCGACGAAGAAATCGGCGCCGGTCGTATGTCCTGTAGCGTCGAATTTTGCGTCAGATTTTGCGTCAGTTATTCGGTTGTCTTGTATGAAAACAGGTGAGATGGCGGTGATATCGGGCAGGTGCGTGCCGCCCAGATAGGGGTTGTTGATTATGTAAGTATCGCCCGGTGAAAGTTGTTTTCCTTTTTCTTTCATGAGCGACTGCACGCTTTCACTCATGGAGCCGAGGTGGACAGGGATATGGGGAGCGTTGGCAATCAGCCTGCCATGCCGGTCGAAAATGGCGCAGGAAAAATCCAACCGCTCTTTGATGTTGACCGAGTGGCTCGTGTTCTGCAAGACAATCCCCATTTCTTCGGCGATCGACATGAGGCGGTTGCTGAAAAGTTCTAATTTGATCGGGTCTGCTTTTGCTGCAATAACTTCTGTATTTGTCTGGGCGGCTTGCAAATCAGCCGGCGCTTTTTCGAGGATGAGAAATCCTCTTTCATCCACTCTTCCCGACCAGCCCGGGTCGATGACAGTAGTTGCGGTATCTTCGGCTATGATGGCAGGACCTTCAATGGCAGCAGCCGCAGTCAGCGCGTCGCGTTGAAAAACTTTTGCGTCTGTCCATTTGCCCGCGCAGAAGAGCGGCACTATGTCCACTGCTGCCGGTGGGCTGTCTGTATTGCCGTGGTTCTCGTTTTTTCTCGAGCCGCATTCGGCGCTCTGTCCGCGGGAAACCACTTCGGCTGAGACGCTTTCAATCACAATCGGTTTGTCGGTGATAAATCCGTATCTCTTGCGGTGCAGCGACTCGAAAGTATTTCTGGTTTCACTTTCCGACTGGAGCGGGACGAAAATTGCCGCATCAGTGCCTTTGTAGCGCAAGTGCACGCCGTATAAAGTATCGAGATTTTTCGAGTTGAAACCGTGCCCGGACAAAGTGGCAATCGCCTTTGCTTGCAATTCTGATTTTGTTTTGCCAAGTTCTTCCAGAGAGTTTTGATTGAATTCTTTTTCTACTGCCGCTTGCGCTATCTCAACCGTGTCGGCTATTCCGATGCCGAACGCAGAAAGCACGCCGGCGAGCGGGTGGAGAATGACGGTTCTAATCCCCAGTTCGTCTGCAATTTGGCAAGCGTGCTGACCTCCTGCTCCACCGAATGCGCACAGCGCCGATCCTTCCAAATCGTGACCTTTCTCGGTCGAGATTTTTCGCACGGCATTGGCCATTATCTCGACTGCTATTTTCAGATAGCCTTCGGCAACTTGTTCGGCTGTCGATAAACCCGCTTGCGACGCCAATCCGGCATCGGCAATTTCTTTGGTGAGTGCGGCAAATTTATGCTCGACGATGATTTTGTCCAGCGGCTGATTGTATTCGGGACCAAATATCGATGGAAAAAACTTTGGTTGAATGCGTCCCAGCAACAAGTTCGCATCGGTAACTGCCAGAGGACCTCCACGCCTGTAGCAGGCGGGACCGGGATTGGCGCCGCAAGACTGCGGGCCCACACGGCAGCGCTCACCGTCAAACGCGAGAATCGAGCCGCCGCCTGCAGCAACAGTATGCACCGCCATCATCGGAGTTCTTATCTTCACTCCCTGGATTTCGGTTTCTGTCGTGCGCTCGAAATGCCCGTCGTAGTGACAAACGTCTGTCGAAGTGCCGCCCATGTCGAATCCAATCACATGGTTAAAACCAGCCAGAGACGACGCGCGAGCAGCCGCGACCACGCCGCCTGCCGGTCCGGAAAGCAAGCAATCGCGCCCTCTGAAATTCGCCGCCGGAGTCAGTCCGCCGTTCGACTGCATGAAGAAGAGGCGTGAGTCGGGCAGAACGCCTCTGATCGAACTCAAATACCGATTAAGAAGTGGTGTCAAATAGGCATCGACTACGGTCGTGTCGCCTCGGCTGACGAAGCGAATGAGAGGGCTTACCCGGCTGGATGTGGAAACTTGCTCAAATCCCAGCCTGAGGGCCAGCTCTTCGATTTTTCTCTCGTGCTCGTCATATCTGTAAGCGTGCATGAAAACTACGGCTATTGATTTGATGCCGTTCTCTAGCAGCAACCGCAGTTGCCTTTCGGCATCGGCAAGGTCTTGAGTTTCTATCTCGCGCCCTTGAGCATCGAATCTGCCGTCAAGTTCAATTGCTGTTTCAAAAAGCATTTCAGGAAGTTTTATTGCCAGTGCAAAAATGTCCGGCCGATTCTGATAGCCGATTCTCAGCGCGTCTCTAAAGCCGCGATTGGTAACGAGCGCGCAGCGATCGCCCCGCCGCTGGAGCAAGGCATTTGTGCCGATGGTCGTGCCCATGCGTGCAACGCTGATTTTGTCGTCAAGCAAAACTTCGGGCGGCGCAGACGAACCTTCGGCGGCGGCAATGATGCGCCGCATGCCTTCGATTGTGGCATCGGCGTATTGCCCCGAAGAATCGGAGAGCAATTTGGTAACGCGCAACAGATCAGGTTGGTTTTTGGATCGACCAATCACATCCGTGAATGTGCCACCACGATCGATCCAGAACTCCCAATTTTGAGAGTCTGAGAAATTCTTCGCCACAGCAAAATCCCTGGGAAAGACCGTAGTCTAACTTATCCCTCGATGAGAGAGAGAAATCTTGCAGCGAAAAAGCGAAGTCAGGAGGCGGAGCTGCTCGCTGCGGCAAGGTTGTTGAGCTGGCTGGTGACTGCCGAGAAAGCAGCCGAGACAGCAGGACCTAATTTGCCGGGGGCGAATGCGAAAACGAGCGCGACCATTACGGCCACGAACGCGAGCATGGAGGCATACTCGGTTATTGCCTGTCCTGAACGACGATATCTGCGTTTGGTAAGTGATTTAAATCTGGGTTTCATAGCGCAAACTCTAGGGGCTTGGGTTAAGTATAAGCGGGGTTTTCACGCAGGTGGATAACTGCTACTGGATATCCGTCGTGAGAAAGCACTGAATTTTTCGATATAGATGCAGATTGAAAATGCGAACGCGCTAAAAAGAGACGCCTGAATTCAACTATTTATCTGACTCAATGGAGGCGGCTGTGAAGACCAAAAAAGATTTCAGGGTAGTTCGGCACCAGATCTGGTGATACCCTTCGGCGATTTATCAAGGCACTTTTTTGACAAATTCACAGCCGAATAACTCCACCTGCTCTCGTCAGTCGACGGAGCGTGAGTCAAATTTCGAAATGGGTGGATTACGGCACTATTAGGTTTGTGCCCAAAGCAGCAGCAAAAGAAACGCTGCCTTTCGACTTGCCGAGTTTTGAAAATCCTCACGGGCTGAGGCTATTGGGGCATGGCGACGGTTGCAGGCAAATTAAGTATTGGTAATTTATCGTGGCGATTGATTCGGTTGGAGCAATCGCCTGCCAAAACCTGGCGTTATTTCGATGGTTCAGGCAGGAATTTGCAGCTTCAGTTGTGTCGCCGATCTCGAAGAAGAGCTAATCGCGGAACCGCCAGGTGTGTGTGTGCGGGAGGCTGGCGGCGCCGCAACTGCTCTATTCGAGGAACGAGTTTGAGGAAAAGCATTGGCAATCTGTTTCATGGTCATCAGATAGGTGACCGGTTGAAAGAACCTGTCGTATTTGACGAGTAAGTCAGGGCTGCGGTTGACTTCCGGCCAGCGGGGCTCGTCAATCCAAACGCGCCTGACATAAGGCTTGAGCAATTCGATGAGCCGCTCGGGATTGGTGGGAAGGAGCGGTGCCAGAGAAGCAAATACTTCGATTCCGGCACCGCTGAGGGCTCTTATAAGCTCCAGGCGGCGTGAAATTGATGGCGCCGAAGGCTCGAACTCACGAGCGATTTCGTCGCTGTCCGTTGTGATGCTGACACCTACGCACACTCTGTCTTTGAATTGGCGGAGTAAATCGATGTCGCGCATCATTAAATGGCTGCGCGTGTGTATGGTCAGTCTCTTGGGCGGATAGTTGAGTAATTCTTTGAGACAAGCGCGTGTGACGCCGTACTTCAACTCTGCGTATTGATATGGATCGGTTGCCGAACCAAAGAAAATTCGACTGGCGAAAATTCGCGCCCTGTCCTTTTGAATTAGCTCAGCCGCATTTGTCTTCACCTCCACCCAATTGCCCCACTCATGTAAGCTGTGCCGAGCATTGGGAAACTTAGGCACATAGCAGTAAGAGCATGCAAAAGCGCATCCGGCATACGGATTGAGCGTGAAATCATAGCCATCGGACAATGAACCGAATTTCTGCGGTGTCAGTATCGATGTGGCAGTAATTTCGCGAACGTAAACCAAACAAATACCCCTGCTCGAAACGGTGTTTTGTCCCGAAAGCCGCCATAGATTTACTTTTCAGCCAACTCGTCTAACGATACGAACAGAATACCATACGCGCGTATGGCATGCAAGAAGATCGTATACTGAACGGTCTGGCGCCGATTTTCTCGGCTGAATCATATTGGCAATCAACTGGAGAGGCTATGGCTGACGAAACCACCGCAACGGAACTCGATCTGGAGAAAGAACTGGCTGAGTGGTTGTCGGTCAGCGAGCAGGGTCACGCTGCCTACGGAAGACGCAAGCTCGTGCCGGCCGAGCTTAAGTTTAAAGACGCCGTGGCAATTCTCGAGCGAGTAATTGCTGAGCCCGCCTATAGAGATGATGGTGAGCTGAAAGGCAAACTGGGAAAGAGCCTCAATAACCTGGGAGCCGTCTACCATGCTCAGGGCAAGTTTGGTCTTGCAGAAGAGGCATATCAGAAGGCTCTCGACTTGAAAGTTCAACTGTTCGGCGCGGAACACTTCGAAACAGCGCCCTGCTATCAGAATCTCGCTGCCGTTCACAGCGCCCGAGCGCAGTATGAGAAAGCAGAACCGCTCTATTTGAAGGCGATTGCTATAAAGGAAAAAGAGTACGGCAAGAGCTCGGAAGAGTTGCTTACACCTTTGAAGAATCTGCTTATGCTCATGCAAAAGATGGAACGCACAGAAGAAGCGGCTCCTATTGAAGAGCGCATCAAACAAATTGAGCCGCCGCCCGCCAATCCAGGGGATATCTGGCAAAGCGTTCAGTTGATCAAGAAAGAAAAGTAATTAGCCCAGAGGCAGCGAAAAGTAGACGATCGTTCCGCGTCCTGCGCCCGATTCCGCCCAGGCTCGTCCGCCCACGCGTTCCACATTATTGCGGGCCAGATACATGGAAAGCCTGGAGCTGTACGTGTCTTCAGAGTGCTTGCCTTGAATAAAGCCAGAAAAAACGTCGGCTATTTCTTCTTCAGGAAGCGATGGACCCGAACTGGAGACGCCGATGCGCAATTCCGATCCTTTTGACTGCGCCTCGACTCGCACGCGCCCGCCCGGGGCCGTTATCGTGATCATCTTTTCCAGCATGGGCAGCAAAATGGCTTTAAACGTTTCCTTGTTGCCGCTTATATTAGGCAGCCCGGGGACGCTCTTGTAGTCGAGCGCCAACTGTCTGTCGCGCGCCAACGGCGCCGATTCTTCCAGGCATTCGGCAATCACACGCGTTACGATAATTTGTTCGCGCTGCATTTGCACTGCGGGCGGTGGCACGAATCCGCCGTACATCATCAGCAAGCTATCGACTACTCCGAGCAATTGCTCGTAGTGAACATGCAGCTCGGCCAGGGTTTGACCGACGGAGGGATGCATGGATTGTGCGGCGTTCGTCAGAATGACGTTCCAGCGTTCTTCGCCATGAATGAGGCTGGCTCGTATGTTGTCGTTGAGCATGGCGACAATCTCGCCTTTGAGCTGGCTATTCTCATTGCGCACTGATTTGTCGCGCAAGACCATTACATAGCCTTGAATATTATTGTCGTCGCTGACAATCGGCTGCAGGTGCGCCATCACCTCTACGGATTTGTCCTCCCAGCGATGAAAAACAATGCCCTCGGGATAGAACTGATTGATGAGCGCGTTGGGATCGCCGCCGTGCGTGGCGAAAACTTCCCCGTGCGCAGCGCTGTTGCGTGTTTCGCCCGGTCTTCTTACCAGATCGAAACAGAGGCGGCCGGCGATTTCTGCCTCGGTAACGCCCATCCAGTGCAGAAATACAGGATTGGCAGAAATGACATTGCCATATTGATCGAGGATCAAAAACCCTTCAGTGGAAACTTGCAAAATGCAATCGAGCTTGTGCTGCAGGATTACTGCTTGTCGATTGGCGAAATTGATTTGTTTGGAAACTTCAGACAGTTGCTTTGCTTGTGTCGAATACTGCCGGTTGAGCGTTTCTACTTGTTGATTGGCCGCATCCAGAGAACGATTTTGCGATTCGACTTCTTCGGCTTGCCTTTGAATTTGCGTCTTCAAATTGTTGACAGTCTGGCGCATTTGCACTACTGAAGTGTCAATCAACTCGCCCAGCTCCAGCCAGTCTCCGGACAGTCCTTCCAAAGCGGGCAGCACTTGTCTCTGGTTGGCGATTTCGTTGGTGCGCCGGATAAGAAAGCGCAGCGGAGCATTCACGCCTTTGGAAATGCCGGCGGAAAAAAGCAATGCGAATAGAAATGCGACCACGCCGCATGATACCGCCAGAATCACCACGTCTCTGGCTCTTTGCACCATGTCGGTGACCGGCGTGCTGACAAGCAGCAGTGCAATGCTCTGATTCTCATTAGCGAGCAGTTTCACATCGCGCCACAGACGACCGCTGTCTTCGAATCCGGCGTCTTTGTTCAGGACGAACATCGCCATCGGTCCGCCTTTGGCGGGCAAGGCTTTGGCACCATTTTCCTCGAGCCGTCTGAGAAATGGCGTGTTCTTTTTCACCAGTCCTGGTGTAACGGCGATCAGTTGTCCGAATTTGGTTGCTTTGTTGCTGCAAGAGACGAGGGCCAGATCGATGTTTGCCAGCGTTCCTGGATCCATGGTCTGCAGCTTGGTGGTCAGCCCCGTGAGAAATTCTGCGTTCAACGTCTGGCTGGCAATCATGACTCCGGCTACTTTGTTGCCCAGGCGCACCGGCACCATGCTGGAAAGTCCGACCGTGCCCGGCGCTGTAAATGAGGCTGCGCCCAAATATTGGTCGTTGTTTTTGAAAACATAGTCCACGCCGGGACTGTTCGCTCGAGCATCATAATCCCCGGCTTTGGGCGCGTCTGAGCTGTAGAAGACGTGCCCTTTGGCATCAATCAAAGTG
Source organism: Candidatus Melainabacteria bacterium (assembly GCA_020853845.1). Taxonomy (GTDB): domain Bacteria; phylum Cyanobacteriota; class Vampirovibrionia; order Obscuribacterales; family Obscuribacteraceae; genus QKMZ01. Next base: position 802 of record JADYYD010000369.1, on the reverse strand, counting down.
ACATAACCGTTGAATCCGGTTTTAAGAACGACTTCCTTAAGCGCGGAGCCAAAAGCGGCTTTATCACCCCGGCTGAAAGGTCCCATTAGATTCTGGTCGGTGACCATTTGAACGGCGAAAGTCTTGTTGGCTTCCAGTATCGCCTTTAAGTCTCTAGTAATCTTGTCGATTGCCTCGCCAACCCTCAGCGAGGCATTGTCGCGGCTGTTCTTGTAGTCATGAAAAGTCGAACTGCCTGCGTGCGCAAGAACCATGATCATGATCACGGTCAAAAATCCGAATGTAATTCTGGCGCCTAGTCCCAACTATCACTCACGCAGAAGTAGAAGCGAAAGAGCACTTTTTATGAGAAGCCATAAAAAGACAGCCCATTAGAAGTTTATCTTCTTTCTAAATTATCTAAGCGTGATCAAAAGAAAAACGATGTTTGCCCGGAAAAAGATATTAAGCGGCTGGGACAACCCTTGTCATTGGGGTTAACCCGAAATCTCTTGATAATTGACTGAAATCTGAATCTAGTCTTCGGACGGCGCAACTTTACGATATTCGGACTGCACTTGGATTCCTCGAATCAACTGGTTGGGCCCGCAATATCCGAGTTCCAGAAGAATTTGTCCGAGCGCTTTTTGCTCGTTGCCCTTGGCGGCGTCATCGCGTTGAATCTGCAGCGCTTCATCGAGCTGATAAATAGTGATGTAGCCAAGCTCTACCAGGATCTGACCCAGCAGAGTTTTGTTCTCTGTCGAAGAACCTGACTGTTTGGGCTCTTTTGAATTTTTTGACGCGCTTTTCTTCATATTCT
>JADYYD010000368.1 GCA_020853845.1 Candidatus Melainabacteria bacterium | reverse complement strand
TCAACTTGAATTGACACATACCATTTGCCGGCGGTTCTCGAAACGGTCACGTTCTTGATGGTGCCTTCAATTTCGCGACTCTTGCGAAACTTTACCCAGCCAATTTTTGGCAGATAGATTTTTTTCTCTTCGACTTTTACGCCTTGTGGAAATCTGAAACTGTCATTTCGTCCTTTTTTCTTAAAACGAGGCATGCCTTTCGACCCGGCAAGAAAGTCCCTCATCGCCAGATCTTGATCTTTTAAAACTTGCTGAAGTGGCTGCGAATGAACATCTTTGAGAAAAGAAACTTCTCTTTTAAGTTGAGTCAATGCCTTGCACGATTCTGCATAGCTCAATATTTTTTTCTTTTGGTCTAATTGCCCTTTTTGCAGTTCAAGATTTTTATTCCAGACCAAACGAGCGCAACCGGCAAACTGACTCAAACGGTCACTTTGTTGACCATTTGGTTCGAGTCTGAATCGGTAGGCAGAAAGTACATTCATATGTATAGTATACGGTTGACCTGAGCGAGATACAAATGAAATAAGAACCGGACGGACTGCGTTTCAAATCTGCATGTGTGCTGGATTTCCGTGACAAAAATTCCGCCACAAAGCTTTCTCAAAAACGCACCGAAACCGGCTAGGAACGATTTTTGAAGACGTCTGCGTGGACTTTGAAGCCACACTGGTTGAATTCAATGGAGAAGATGATCACGTTCATCTACTGGAAAGGCGTACTATGGTCGCCGAGCTATTTTGCAGGCTCCTGCGGCGTGGCAGCACTATCAATATTGAAAAGCTACATTCAGAAGCAGCGTTCCCCCAGGTGATATTTGGCGCCTTTTCCATCTCCGCCCTAAAGGGCGAAGCTTTTCGGCGCGGTTCGTAACCAACCTCACGACATTCTAGAGTTTAGCTCGACAGAAGCGAGCGCCCAGGCGCGTTTTCTAAAAGAAAAACGCCCGCAAATCTTGTGCGGACGTTTTAGTTAGTAAAAGACACTTCAAGGCTGGATAGAAGTGTCCTTGCATTCAACCATAGGCGCTGTTTGTTGCATTTTGATTGCAGGCGCTCGGCTAATTCGCGGTATGGCCCAGCGCCCGCGCTATGCCGATGTCACGGGCGGCCAGCTCATACTTGCCCAGGAGCCTGTAGGTTCTTCCCCGGTCCATGTAGACCGACGCGAAGCGCGGATCGATGCTTATAGACTTGGTGAAACAGGGAATTGCCTGCGCGTATTTCGAGAGGTAGAAGTAGACCGAACCCAAATTTCTCCAGGCGTCTTTGTCATTTGGATCGAGGATGGTCGCTTTCAAGAAATCAGCCTGAGCCTGCTGGTATTTTTCGAGAGCTGCATAACAAGCGCCTCGGTTGACGTATGCCGGAGCGTATTTTGGATCGAGCGATATTGATCTGGTGGCATCGGCGATACCGTAGTTGTACTGCTCGCTGAGCATATACAGGCATGAGCGCTGCGAGTAGAGCGACGCGTTCTTGGGTTCGAGCGAAAGCCCTTTCATGCAGTCCCGAAGCGCTTCTGCCGACCGTTTCATGGGAATCAATTTGCTGATTCTGAAGACGTACGAGGCGGCTTTGTTCGGTTCCAGCTCGACCACTTTGTTGGCGTCGTAGAGTGCGTCCGCATAACGTGTCAGAATGAAGTATAAGTCACCGCGAACTTTGTAGGCATCAGCCGATTGAGGATTTTCTCTGATGAACTTGCTGAGTACGTCGACTGATTTATCCCACTGTAAACGGTTGGCGTAAAGCTGCGCGAAACTCACGTAAGCATCGAAGTATTTCGGCGACAGCTCGATTGCTTTTTTGAAATCATTGATGGGCTTGTCATTTTTCTGATTGGCCAGGAGTTGCCCGCGAATGTAGTAGGCGAGTCCTGATTCCGGATCGTTTGCCACCGCCATGTCCGCATCTTTGAGTGCTTGCAGCAATTGCTTTTGCTGGGCGAAAGCAATTGCACGAACTCCGTAAGCCAGGCTTTGCTTGGGATCAAGAGTGATGCTGCGACCGGTGTTGACGATTGTTTGCGTATAGTCTTTGTTCTTATTGGCTATTTGACCCTGACGAGCATAGGCGCTCGCCAGCTTGGGATCGAGCTTGAGCGCAAGGTCGAGATCAACTTTCGCCTTGTCGTATTTGGCAAGGAAGAGATAGCATGCGGCTCGGCTCGACAATAGTTCGGGTTGATTCTGATTCTTCTTCAGGGCGATGTTGAAGTGATTCAATGCATTTTTGAAGTCGCCTTTGCGCAGCAATTCGGCGCCTAGCTGACCGGGGTCGTCGCTGTTTTTGTCGGTTTCTTTGGGCGAGTCGGGGGTTTCTATTTGTGAGGCAGGCAGCGGACCGGCTGCTGTTTCTTCCAAAACCTGTGCCTGTTTTTCATCGGCAAGGGCTTTTTCCGTTTCGCCCGATTCTTTGTAAGCTCGCGCTCTTCCGGCTAATGCACGCGCATTGCGTGGATCTTTATCGAGACAATTCGTGTATGTTTCGATCGCCGAGAAATACAATTTGTCTTCTAGCTGTTTTGCCGCCAACGAAAGCATCTCGTCGACCGACATCTCTGTAGTCGCATTGCCTGCGGTCTCCGCCGGACTTGGCTCGGCAGGAGCGTCGGCGACTTTCGCCTTGGGCGTGCTTTCCGGCTCGGCTGATGCGGCGAGAAACCATCCACACAAGATTGGAACAAGAAACGCGCATGCGGCCGCTCTGAAGGCTGAACGTCCCAATTTTTGAAACGATGGCTGTGAGGGCGTGTGTTGCGGGTTTTGAGCATCAATTTGCGGTTCTCTTGCAGAGATTCGGCTGGCAAATTTCATTGTGAAACTCCTCGGAAATGCGATCGCACTTCCGGAAAAGGGGTCTGTCTTAAATGTGTGAGAGGGAAGGTTGTTAAGTTGCTGCAATCATATGCGCTTCTCTTGACAACTGCGTGCAAATTCAGCAAGGCTTAACAACTGCACTGTCAGACGCCGGTTTTGTGGTCATAAAGTCAGCCGTCTTACCTTTCATCAGATCGCTGGTCTTAGTTCTTCAGGATCTTGTCCATGGTTTTGCCCTTCGCTAGATCGTCTATCAGTTTGTCGAGGTAGCGAATTTCCTTCATCAGCGGTTCTTCGATTTCTTCTATGCGCACTCCGCAAATTACGCCTTTGATAAGGCTGCGCGCCGGGTTCAAGCGAGAGGTCTCGGCGAAAAATGTCTCGAAGTCGGTCTTCTTTTCCAGGTGTGATTCGAACTCTTTCTGGCTGAAACCAGTGAGCCAGCGAATGATCTCATCGACCTCTTCTTTCGTGCGCCCCTTCCTCTCGGCTTTAGCGATGTAGTGAGGATAGACGCTCGCGAAAGACATTGAGTAAATGCGATGCTTGGTCGGTTTGCCCTTTTGATTCATGCCGCTCCCCCATATTCCGCTCAAGCGTGCTTGTCATTGTTCATGCAACAGCCGGCACAGTTGGAGTCTTGCTGCTCACATCGAAGTAGTTAAACACAAACCAGATCGAAAATCGCAAACGCACGTCTGGTTAGAAAAATTCGAATTTTTCTAACCAGGTGTGGAACCTTTGTGCTGCAAGCGTTTTGGGTATTTTAGGTCGTGCCGAGCCCTGAACGATCGAAGAATAAAACAACGTCGATTGGGGCTTTCGGGCACTTTTTTTCATTCATCCGATTAGAAAAATCCGGATTTTTCTAACCGGATGAGAGCAACCAAGTCGGGTCACCAGTGGAGGGTGTGACGAAGAGATATGATAGCAGATAGTAGACATGGGTGGAAAAAATGCTGGTGGAAGAGGGGGTGCCCTCAACCACCAGCAAGAGGCGGGACCAACAGTTTGTGGCTAAAGCCACCAACCGGTTTTTAGCGCTGCCAGGCTTAGCGGCGCGCGATACGCGTGCCGATGAAAGCGCCACCGCCCAGAACGAGCGCGTTGACCAAGACGCCGATCAGCAAGCCCAGTCCAATGACCAGACCGCCGCCGAGGAC
>JADYYD010000367.1 GCA_020853845.1 Candidatus Melainabacteria bacterium | reverse complement strand
CCTTCTAAAGAGAAGGATCAAACGAAGAAAGACATTTGTCGCTTGGTCAGAACCGAAAGAAGTAAGGAATGAGTTTGAATTCTAAGTCCAAATTTTTGCTCTTAAGCGCAGTTGCAGCCCTCGGAATTGGTGCGGCAAACGCATCTTCTTGCCTGGCTGCGGAAATTGCGCCTGAAGTAAACGCGAACGTATGGGAAGAGAGCGAACAAGAGTGCGCTGCTGTTTCTGTCAACGGCAAGGACCTGATCACATATCGCGGCACAACCAGCCGCGGCGATGCATCGGACAAAGCAGAAGAGATTGCCGACCAGCTCGAAAAGATCTTTGAAAACGAAAAATTAGACCCGGAGAAAATCACTCCGGCCAAAGAAGGCGATTACGCAGTTATTAAAGTCGACGGCGCAGTTGCCATTAGGTTCGAAGTGCCGGAAACGGTCGATGGTCAAAAAGCTGCTTCAAGCAATCCAATGGAAGCCAGCCTGAAGCTCGCCAATGCTATCCGCGAGGCCCTGGGTGCTACCCAACTGCCGAACGGCAATCCAAAAGTCGCTAATGAGCAGCCAGACATGTCTCAATTGAAAGCGGCCGGAAAAGCGATTTTTAGTGGCGCCGCATCCTGGTACGGCGGCAGATTTCATGGCAGACGCGCCGCCGACGGCAGCCGTTTCGACCAATTCGGACTGACTGCCGCTCACAGAAGCTTGCCCTTCGGAACCAAGCTCTTGGTAACCAACCGCAGAACCGGCAATTCCTGCATCGTTCAAGTCAACGATCGCGGTCCTTTCGTCGCCGATCGCGTCATCGACCTTTCGCGCGGTGCAGCCGAGCAGCTCAACATGGTTTCGTCCGGCGTAGCCATGGTCGACTGCGTAGTGCTCCGCTAATATCAAGTTCGACTATTCGTTTAGTTTGAGTTTGGTCCGCTAGTCTCTGTTTCGCCTGATACGAAACCAGAACGTGCTGCCTTTGCCTTCTTCGCTGTCGACCGCGATGATGCCGCCGTGCATCTCGACTATGGTTTTACAGATCGCAAGACCAAGACCGGTGCCGCCTTTCTGTTTGGCATCGGCAACATCGACTTGCTGGAAACGCTCGAAAATAAGCTCTTTGTACTTGGCAGGCACTCCACGCCCTTCATCGATAACCCGCATCTCGAGCGCATCTCCATCAAGCTTATTAGTGACTTTCACCGTTCCGCCGCCCGGGGAGAATTTGACCGCATTGGCAATCAAGTTGACAAGCACCTGCACCAATCTATCCGCATCTGCATAAATTTTGCCCTTTTCCTTGCCGTTCACGGAGTCATTGACAGGCTCTATTTCCAACTTGATGCCCCGCTCTTCAGCGAAAGTTTTGGCGGCATCTTCCGCATCTCTCAAAACTTGTTGCAAACTACATTGAGTTTTCGAAACATTCAGTGTTCCTGAGTCCATTTTTTCCAGATCGAGCAGGTCGGCAATCAATTTCATCAAACGAGAAACGTTGGCCTCCGCTCGCGAGGCTTGTTCTTTTGCTTCAGGCGAAACTTCACCGAAGGCTCCCATTTCCAGCAAAGAGATAAACCCTGATACCGCCGTCAGTGGCGTACGCAACTCGTGACTGACCATGCTGACGAATGTTTGTCGCATGCGCTGAATTTCCTGCCTTTCCGACACATCGAGCAAAATACCCAAATGGCGGGGACCTTCCTGGGTTTCAAAAAGAGTGGATGAAAATTCCGCCGGAAATTTAGCGCCGTCTTTTCGCACACAAGTAATCTCTATAATTCGCTCGATAGCTTTTTCTTTCAATTGGGCGGCCGCCTCTTCCTCACTAACTGATGCGGCGCGATGAACAAGTGATTCCAAACGGCGTCCAATCAGACTTTCCGGAGATTCCCGGAACATGCTCTCCAGAGTCGGATTGACGAATTCGATCAGTCCATCTTCGGCAAATACCACAAGACCGACCGGAATTTTTTCGATAATAGAACGGACCCGCTTTTCACTTTCTCTTAGAAGCTCTTCCTTCAGTCTGAGAGTGAAAGCCATCTCGTGAAAAGCAGCATCGAGCATCGCAATTTCGTCTTTCCCTGAAAGCGGCTTATTCAGCTCGTCTGCCGACTTCATGCGCCGAGCATTTTCGACAAGAATATTCAAGCGGGATGTAAGCTGGCGGGTGAACCAACCGGCACCCGCGAATACCAGCACCACATTCAGTATCAAGCCGGCAAGCAGAATCGACTTCTGCAATTCTCTTTGACTTTGCTGCGCCAGAGGACTTTCTTCTTCGATTCTGCGCTGAGCTCTCACCAGCGAAAGCAAGTCTCTGACAAGAGCGTCAAAGGTCGGCTGCAACTTCACTTTCTCTTTCATCCCATAGCGGAAAGCTACAAAGAGAGGTTGCGTGTCAACCGCTTGCTTGATCTTGTCCATCGTTTCCATGCCAACGCGAAGATTTTCCTCGACGCGATTGAGGATGGGAAGGTTTTCCTTATCGTCTTGCAATGCGGTCTTCAGCCAGGCGATGATTTCGAATGTTTCATCCCTGTTCTTGCGATAGCGCTGAGCGGTCCCATCGTCTTTGGATTTGGCATATTCCATGACCGCCGTTCCGGTGTCATAAACAACCTGCACCAAATGATTGGTTTTGCCGATGATTTCTTTGACATGCGCCGCGCGGCGAGCTTCTTTTTCGGCCTGGAAAATTAGATAACTTTGCGCACCGACAATACCAAGTTCGACCACAATGAATACACACATGAGCAACCATCCCTGGTGGCTCAGTTTCAACCCACTCAGTCCCTTCTCATTGCTCAAGTTCTAAAATGTATCCAACGCCGTGCACTGTTTTCAAAATCTCTCCATCCGGATCCACCTTCTTGCGCAAGCGCTTCATTGTTGTTCTGAGCGCCTCGGCGGTGGAGTCGGATTCGGAAGGCCAGACTCGATTCAATAGAGCCTCCGGCGAAAAAACTTGATTCGGGTGTCTCATCATAAATTCCAACAATTGAAATTCCTTGGGCACCAGCGCAACTACTTCTCCATCTTTGTGCACTCGATACTTGGTCGGGTCCATCGAAAGCCCTTTGGCCTTCAATACAGTTTCTTTCACTGCCGGCGGTCGCCGCAAAAGAGAACGAACGCGCGCGCCCAGTTCTTTCATATGGAAAGGCTTGGTCAAATAGTCGTCCGCGCCGCCATCCAGACCAGCTTCCTTATCCTGCACGTCATCCTTACCGGTCAGCATCAAGACCGGCGATTGCCCGCCCTTGGCACGATACTGTTTCAAAATCTCGATACCGGAAACTTCAGGCAATTCCCAGTCGAGAATAATCAGGTCATATTCGAAGGTCTTCAGGTGATCCTTAGCTTCTCCACCATTGCCGATGGTTTCCACCGTGTGATGCTCGAAAAGCAAAAAAGTCCGGACCATATTGGCCAGGTCGGCGTTGTCTTCGATCACACAGATTTTTGCCATGTCTTTATCAGCAATTCCAGGCAAGGGGCGCTCTTTCTGTTTACCCGCAAACAAGCCTAATGATTTGCCCGCCTATAAGAAGATGGGCCCGGCTTTAACCTGACGCCCCAAAAACGCCACACACATGTCACGAATTAGTTATTTCGCCTGCGTATATTAAAACCCATCAGGCAAGGCACCCCAGCACCAGTTTCTAAACCCAAGAGGTTTCATAAATGGAAAGCGGATATACCCTCAATGCATTCGACAAACTCCTTAAGAACCGCCAGGAAATGAGACAGGATGAAACGCGCGATCAACTCAAACTGATTCAAGAGAATCAAAAGGCAGCGTTTCTCGTGCGCCTCTTCGAATCCGGTCAAGCCTCCAAAGTCCAGAGACTGGCAACAGTGGGCTAATACAAGTTTTGAAAGTTAAGACGGGAACCAACACCGAAAAATGCCCCTGAAAAGGGGCATTTTAATAGGCGTTTTCGTTTTGTAACAGGCAAAGAGTCGCTCTAACACAGGTTTTGCCTCGACAAAAGCCCGATCGGAATCCCCGAAGTGCCAAGCCCTATGGGCTTTTGAGGGCATTATTGGTAAAATCGAGTATCTGCCGCCGCAAGGCGGTCATAGAACAGCGTCACTGCAGTACTGGCCCCAAGAAACAAAAGGCCACAAGCAAAGGAAATTACCGTGCCCGTCGTTCCTCCATCAGTAAGAGTTCGAATTGCGCCCAGCCCGACCGGGCATTTGCATTTGGGGACCGCTCGAACTGCGCTCTACAACTACCTTTACGCCAGACGCAACAAAGGCACCTTTGTTTTCAGGTTGGAAGACACTGATGAACTGCGCTCTCAGGAGAATTACACTGCGGACATCATCGATGGTCTCAAATGGCTCGGTCTCAACTGGGATGAAGGCCCGGACATCGGCGGTCCCTACGCGCCCTACAGGCAAACTCAAAAAATCGACCACTACACGGAAGTGGCGAACAAGCTGATCAACCGCGGCAACGCTTATTTTTCGTATGAAACTCCCGAAGAGCTTGCTGCTCTCAAGGAAGCGCAGAAAGACAGCGATATTGCGCACAGATACGACAACAGCCACCGCCATCTATCGAAAGAACAGATTGAAAAATATGTTGCGGAAGGTCGCATCCCTTCTATTAGATTCAAGATTGAAGAGCCGCGCGTGATTTCATGGCACGACAATATTAAAGGTGAAATCGCCATCGAAGCATCTGTTCTGGGCGGCGACATGGTCATCGTTAAGTCCAACGGCGTTGCAATCTACAATTTCGCAGTCGTTGTCGATGATATCGACATGAAGATGACGCACATCATCCGCGGCGAAGACCACATCATGAATACGGCGAAACAAATTTTGCTCTACGAAGCACTAGGTCATCAGGTGCCGGAGTTTGCGCACGCACCGTTAATCTTCGACCTCGAGCGCGCCAAACTTTCCAAGCGCAAACACGGCGAAGCAGTGCATGTCGACAGCTACAGAGTGAACGGCTACATGCCTGAAGCAATGGTCAACTACCTGGCGGCAATGAGCTGGACTTTGCCGGACGGCAACGAGTTTTTCACGCTGGAACAAGCATGCGAAATGTTTGACCTCTACAAAATCAGCAAGAGCCCGGCGGTTTTCGATGTTCAAAAATTGAACTGGTACAACGCACACTACATTCGCTCGCTGCCGATTGATGTGATCACCGAGCGCGCCAAGCCATACTTGACGTTGCTGGAGACGGAATCGTATTCACAGCCGGAAATCGAGCAGATAGTGGCCAGCGTTCGAGACGGTCTGACCATGCTGAAAGAAATCATGGCAGCGACAGAGTTTTACTTCCTCAAGAAACTCGTCATCGATGACGAGCTCAAGGAAAAAGCTCTGGCGAAAGATACTGCGATCAATGTTCTCGAAGCAACCCTCAAGCATCTGGGCGATTTGCCGTTCGGCGATCACGCCGGCTGCAAGGCTGTTATCGACAATCTCGGCAAAGAACTGGGATTGAAAGGCAAAGACCTTTACTGGCCCTTGCGCGCCGCACTTTCCGGCAAAGTACAGGGACCGGACCTGGGCTCGATAATTTCCATTCTTGGACCGGAGCGCGTTAAAGCTAGACTGGAAGATATTCTCTGTCGCTGTGCGTAGAAAGGTCGTGCCGGTTGATGCACGCAAATTCGACGTACACAGCATTTAAGAGCGAGAAATAATATGCCTATCCAAGTATTTAATACGCTGACCGGCAAAAAAGAAGAATTCGTCCCTTTGGAAGCCGGCAAGGTCAAGCTCTACGCTTGCGGACCGACCGTCTATGATTCAAGCCACCTCGGTCATGCACGCATGGCGATTGTCTGGGATGTGATTCAGCGCTACCTGCGCTTCTCCGGATTGCAGGTCACATTCGTGCGCAACATCACGGATATCGACGACAAAATCATCAATCGGTCGAAAGAATTGAAAATTCGCCCGGACCAGTTAGCGCGCCATTACCTCTACGAATTCTGGGCGGACATGTATGCGTTGAACGTCGCGCCGCCCGATATCGAGCCGCGCGCAACCGAATACCTGCAGCAGATGATTTTGATGGCGGAGGACCTGGTCAAAAAAGGCAAGGCGTACGAAGCGGAAGGCGACGTCTACTTCGATGTTTCCGGCTGCGCTGATTATGGCAAGCTCGGCAAGAAAAACATTGAAGATCTCAAATCGGGCGCGCGCGAGCAAGTTCGTTCGCAAAACGAACTCAAAGAAGTAAAACGCAACCCTGTCGATTTTGCTCTTTGGAAAAGTGCGCCGGAAACCGAGACCGGATGGCAGAGCCCGTGGGGGTTTGGACGCCCCGGCTGGCACCTGGAATGCTCCTCGATGATCAAATCGGTGCTTGGAGAAACAATCGACATTCATGGTGGCGGCGAAGATCTCGTCTTCCCGCATCACGAAAATGAAAAAGCGCAATCCGAATCGCTGCACGACAAACCGCTTGCCAAATACTGGCTGCATAACAGTTTCGTCAATGTCAGTGAGGAAAAGATGTCCAAGTCGCTGGGCAATTTCAGAACAATTGCTGACTTGCTCAGAGATTATTCAGCCGACACGGTGCGCTTGTTCATTTTGCAGACTCACTACAGAAATCCGATTGATTTCAGCCCGGAGAGCATGCAAGCCGCTAAGCAAGCATTGATGCGCCTTGTGCGTGCTGCGTTGTTTGCAGAAACGGAAGAAAACGGCAGCGGCTTTTATCCCTCGAAGCATTACAGCTTCGATGTGAAAGCGGCAGAGAAATACAAAGGCGATAAAACACTGAGCGAATTCCACAATGAATTTGTTGCAGCGATGGACAACGACTTTAATACAGCCGTTGCCATTTCCCACCTTTTCGGGCTTGCCGACAAGATTTCCGCATCCAAAAACGATGCAGAGCGCAAGCTCTGGGCAAAAGCTTTGAAAGATTACGCCGGCGTTCTTGGATTTACTCTTGCCGACACAAGGAAAGAGGTGGACAAAAACTCTACCGAGCAAGTCCTTTCTTTGCTTTTGCAATTGCGTCAAGATGCGCGTGCCAACAAGGACTTCAAAACATCCGACTTGATACGCAACGAGCTTGCGAAGGCCGGTATTAATGTTATGGATACCGCCGAAGGCCCGACCTGGGAAAAAGCGTAATCAAAAGGTGGACGATGAAATCGGACATCAAGAAAGTAGAGACGTGCTGCAATAACTGTGGCGCGTCCGATGCCGAGCTGATTACAGAGGGAACAGAGCACGAGTACGACAACACGACGGACGATGTTTTCAATGTCGTCCGTTGCCGCAAATGCAGTTTGGTTTATCTAAATCCCCGCCCTGACATATCCGAATTATCGACTATCTACCCAGCGAACTATTATGCCTACAGTCTGGAGGAAGGCTACGATGAAAACCAGCGCCAGAACCTGTATTACAAGTACCGCTACAGGCAAATTTTAAAAGGGCTGGAAGCCTGCCTGACATTCGTAAAGGCACCAGATCCGGTGCGCATTTTGGATATCGGGTGCGCCGACGGGCATATACTTAATTGGTTTCAAAAAGTGCGCACAAGGAAAGTTGAAACCTATGGCGTCGATATGAATGAAAAAGCGGTTGAAAAGGCAAATGCCGCTGGCCATAAGGCTTACGCCGGTAGATTCGAGGATGTCGCTCTGCCCGAAAATTACTTTGATTTTGTTTGGGCAAGCCACGT